>DHLV01000101.1 GCA_002405445.1 Flammeovirgaceae bacterium UBA4659
CAGTCTATGCAGGCTGAGGGGCTGGTCTTACCTCCTCTTTTGTACACGACATAAAAATCGAACCGCAAATAATCGCAGTTACAATAGCGCAGATAAATTTTTTCATAGGGATTTTTGTTTTAACTTTATATTAGTTTAATTTTTTGACATTGCAAACTAACGATGGATTACCTTACCGAATCGTTTAATGCTTCCTGACAACCTACACATGTATAAATCGATATTAAAATTCTGTTTAATTGCATTGATCATAACTGGTGCGTCTCCTGCGTCTCATGCTCAGTATTTAGGTAAAGTTGACTCCTTAAAAAAACGACTGAGCCAATCGATACCTTTGGATGAGAAATACACTATCCTAAATGAATTGTTCAAGCAATTCAATCAGGTTGACTATCAGAAGGCTCTTGAATACGCCTATGAATTTGATAGGTTAGCAAAAAAAAATGGAGACAGTTTGAAGATCATTGAAGGTGGGCGCAAGATTGCGTATTCACTAATGGATTTAGGTCGAAATGAAGAAGCAAAAAATATCTTGATACAAATACTCGGCATATCAGAGCGTAACAAACAAAATCCAGAAGTAAAAAAACAAATTAAATTCATTTTGAACAACGCTGGCATTGCTAACAGTGATTTAGGCAACTATGACATTGCTTTAGAGTATCATTTTAAATCATTGTTAATAAGAGAAGAGGAAGGCGATAAAAAACCTATAGGAACAGCATTGAATAATTTGGGTAACGTATTTTACAATCTCAAAGATTACAAACAAGCAATTGAGTATTTCCAACGAGCAATTGAAATAAAAAAAGAGGTTGGGGACAATACCGATTTGGATAGAGTTTTTATCAATTTAGGTCTCTGCTTCAACCAAATTAACGACTACAAAAATGCAATTCGTCAGTTCAATAAAAGTTTTGAACTCTGTAGCGAAAATTGCACTGACAATGTAAAAAGAGAGGGACTTCTTGGTCTCGGGGTAGCGTATTTAGGAGACAAGGAATTTAATAAGGCTGAAGATTATTTTTTGAAATCATTGGAGATTTCCAAAAAACAAAATAACGCATTGTATCAGGTAAACAATCTTTATCAGCTTGGCTTGCTTGAGGCTTTGCGAGGCAACACTAAGAAAGAATTACTATTTTTAGATCAAGCGCGAGTTCTCGCAGAGGGATCTGATTTTGTTGAGCCGCTGATTCGGATTTACGATGAATTTTCACAGTTATATCGAAAGGAACTAAATTATGAACGAGAGGCATTTTTTCATCGACAATACCGCAAGCTTCAAGACAGTACATATAGCGGGATATTAATTAAAAATCTTACGAAGGTCCAGACCAACTTCGCAGAGCGCGCAAACCTCAAAACCATCAGCAGGCAAAACGACCTGATCATCCTCAAAGAAAAATTGCTCGATAAGCAGCGCACCATCACGGCCCTGGCGATTGTCATCGCAATGATGCTGCTGGGCTTCACCTACTTTGCCATCCAATCGGGCAGAACCTACAGCGCAAAGCTCAAAAAACACAATGAAGAACTGGAACAAAAGGTGCTCGAGCGCACCAAAGAACTTCAAAAATCAAACGAAAAGCTGTTGAAGGCGCAGCACGACCTCAACCACTTTTTATACAAGACATCTCACGACATTCGCGGGCCGGTGGCCACCCTCAAAGGGTTGTACAACCTCATCAACACCAACAAAAACAGCCCTGCCGAACTGAACGACATCATGAAATGGGAGGGTGTGCAAATACAAAAGATCACCAAAATACTCGACCGAATTACGCTGATCGGCAACATACAAAGTGTCTTCCTGCGAACCGAAGTGATCGACTTCCATGGATTGATCAACAACATCATCGATTTTGAAAGGAGAAACGGACAACTCAAGCACATACGCGTGCTGGTGGACGTTGAGCCGGGCCTCAAAATGATTTCGGATTCTTACCTGGTTCATCTGATTTTGGAGAACATGGTAGACAACTCGCTGAAGTTCTTCAACGAATCGCCACGCATTGATCCGTTTGTGAAAGTGACCGTGAGAACTTCCGGATCTGATGCGCTGATTAAGGTAGAAGACAATGGCGTGGGCATCGTCATCAAACCCGGACAGGATGTTTTCACCATGTTTTTGCGCGGCTCAGAACGGTCTGAGACCGGTGGCGTGGGCCTGTATTTGTGCAAAGTAATTGCCGACAAACTGGATGGCACCATCAAATTGGAAAAAACATCAGAGCATGGCACTACCTTTTCGTTGAAACTCACGCTGGATGCCACCGAGCAGATCAACGCGTGGAATACGTACCTGCAAACTCAATACCTTGAGGATGTGCAGCGCCATGCCGAACATAAAAAGCGAGAGCAGGACGGTGAGAATTCACTCAGCCCGGACGTGCGCCCCCCCCTGATGTAGCCTGAGTCTGAAAAAACGAAATCAGCAACAATCCCCTTTCTTGCGTTTTTCTGCAGCATTGGATGTTATTGGGTTTCAATGACATCGTCATTCACCTCAACTTACCACCACACTGTACCCCCATTGCCAGCGGGTTTTACCCTATTCATGCAATCACCATTGCCACCGCATGGCATACAAATAAACCCAAGCAATGATGATCAGGCTTGCCTGTCAGGGTTTTCACTTGCGACATCCTGCAGGTGGGCATTGGTGAAGCTTAACCGCCAGATTATGGGTGGCGGGTGCATGAGTTCTACCAAAACATCGGCTATCTTTGCCGCTGTTTTTTAGATAGAAGATGCTGGAACACAAACGATTTTTGGTAACGGCAGCCCTGCCCTACGCCAATGGACCCAAACACATTGGTCATTTGGCAGGTGCGTATATACCCTCGGATGTGTATGTGCGCTACCTTCGCTCACTGGGCAAAGACGTAGTGTTTGTGTGCGGCAGCGATGAGCATGGCACCGCCATACCCAACCAGGCACTGAAAGAACATACCACGCCAAAGGCCATCATTGACAAGTACCACGCGCTCATCCGCGACTGCTTCGCCCAACTGGGTATGTCTTTCGATATCTACCATCGCACCAGCGAGCCCATCCATCACCAAACAAGCCAAGAGATTTTCAAGACACTTTACAACAAGGGCCTACTCACCGAAGAGGTATCGGAACAGTACTTTGATGTAACGGCCAACACGTTTTTGGCCGACCGCTATATTATAGGCACGTGCCCCAAGTGTGGCAACCCCAATGCCTATGGCGACCAATGCGAAAAATGCGGATCTACGCTGAGCCCGCGCGAATTGATCAATCCGCGATCCACGCTCTCAGGAAGTGCGCCTGTGCTGAAGGCCACCAAACACTGGTACCTGCCGTTGCAGCACTACGAGGCCTGGCTTAGCGATTGGATTTTGAAATCGCATAAAGACGACTGGAAGGTAAATGTGTACGGCCAATGTAAATCGTGGATTGATGCGGGTTTACAACCCCGTGCAATGACCCGCGACCTGGATTGGGGCATCAAAGTACCCTTGCCGGATGCCGAAGGCAAAGTGCTGTATGTGTGGTTCGATGCCCCAATCGGCTACATTTCAGCTACACGTGCCCTCTTTGAAGAACTCAGTTCGGGCACAAAAAAATTTGCCACCCCACAACGGAGTTTTGCAGGCGCAACAGCCGATGACTGGAAGAAATACTGGCAAGACGAAGAAACCCGGTTGGTGCACTTTGTGGGCAAAGACAACATTGTTTTCCATTGTATCATCTTCCCGATCATGCTGCACGCCACGGGCGAGTTTATTGTGCCCGACAATGTACCTGCCAACGAGTTCATGAACCTGGAGGGCGACAAAATGAGCACCAGCCGCGGGTGGTCAATCGAAATGCACGAGTACCTGCACGACTTTGCCGACAAACCCGATGTGCTGCGCTATGCCTTGCTGACCAACCTGCCCGAAACAAAAGACAGCGAGTTCACGTGGAAAGATTTTCAGGCCAAAAACAACAACGAGCTGGTCGCCATTTTTGGAAATTTCGTAAACCGCGCCCTGGTGCTCACGCAAAAGTACTTTGGCAACCAAGTGCCGGCCCCGGGGGTATTCACCGCAACTGATGACAAAGTGCTGGCAGAACTAAAAGCATTTCCATCACGCATTGGCAGCTCTTTGGAGAATTATCGCTTCCGCGAAGCCACGGCACACCTGATGGACCTCGCTCGCACGGGCAATAAATACCTGGCGGAGACAGAGCCGTGGAAACTTGCAAAGAGCGATATGCCGCGCGTGGGGTCTATACTGAACATCGCCCTACAAATTGCAGCCAACATGGCCATTGTTGCTGAACCGTTTTTGCCATTTACTGCCCGAAAGCTGCGCGATATGCTGCAGCAGCAGCCCGGCCACTGGGCGCAGGCCGGAAGCGCCACCCTGCTCGATTTTGGGCATAAACTCGGTACGCCAGGGTTGCTCTTTGAGAAGATAGATGACACCGTAATTGAAGCACAAATCAAAAAATTGAACGACAGCAAAAAATCCATGGAACCTGCCAGCCAACCCGGCCAAACCGAATCAGCCACGCCTGTGCCACCGGCCAAACCTGCAATCAGCTTTGACGACTTTCAGAAAATGGACATCCGCGTAGGCACTGTTACAAAAGCTGAACCTGTTGAAAAATCAAAAAAGCTCTTGAAACTGCAGGTGGATACAGGCATCGACACGCGCACCGTGATGAGCGGAATTGCCGAACACTTCACCCCTGAGGGCATTGTTGGCAAACAAGTGACCCTGCTGGTCAATCTGGCGCCCCGCAAAATCATGGGCGTGGAATCGCAGGGAATGATTTTAATGGCTGCCGACAAAGACGGCACGCTTAGGCTTTTGCAACCCAACGAGAAAGTCAGCGCGGGCGCCACAGTGAGCTGATGCATCAAAAAACAGATTGGACTTTTCTGGTAACAGGAGTTGGCTTCGCGCTGCTGTGGGCTTCCGCTTCGGCCGCAGGAAAATTCGGTCTGCGCTCTGTTGAGCCCCTTACTTTTTTTACCATTCGGTTTCTGGCTGCGGGGGCGATCTTGTTGTTTGTCTCACATCTGGCATTGCGCTATCCGCTGCCGGCAGGCAGAGAGTGGTGGCAGGTGACAGTTTTCGGATTTTTCAACACCGCCCTCTACCTGGGCATATTCATTGTTGCGCTGCAACATGTTGCCGCGGGCATCACCACCCTCGCCATTGCCCTCAACCCGCTCCTCATCAGCATTCTTTCTGCCGGTTTCATGCGCAGAAAAGTTGCTGCCAAAGAATGGTTGAGCATTGCCATCGGAATGGCCGGTGTGGCTGTGGCAACCTACCCGCTGCTGCAAACCAACCATGCCACACTGGGCGGCATTCTGCTGATTGCCTTGTGTATGCTCATGTATTCAATCGGCTCGGTTTTTTATGCATCTGTGCCGTGGAAGCTGCAGCGCCTGGTGATCAACGGATGGCAGGTTTTTTTGGGAGGGCTGATGTTGTTGCCGTTCGCGCTGATCTTCACGCAACATCAAAACACGTTTGATGCCAACTTCTGGTTCTCGCTGGGCTGGCTGATAGTGCCCGTTTCGATCGTTGCGGTGCAACTGTGGCTGCGGCTTTTGCGCGATGATGCTGTGCGCGCCTCCATTTGGCTGTTTCTCTGCCCTGTGTTTGGATTGATCTACGCCACGCTTTTGCTTCACGAACCCTTTTCGGGTTTTACTTTGGCCGGATTGATTTTGGTGATGGCAGCCATTTATCTGGGGCAAGTGATGAACAAGAGATCAACCCAAAAAAGTCATTAGAAGTCATTGATGCAATTTGTGCTGACGATTGAAATTGAAAGGATAGGCTGTTATC
>DHLV01000177.1 GCA_002405445.1 Flammeovirgaceae bacterium UBA4659
ATTGACTAATTTTGATTTACCAAGTGGTACACAATTGGTGCAAACTGGTGGTACACTTTTGGTGTTTAGTGACAGTTCATTGGGGACATACACCATTTCTGTAATGGTAGCGTCGGTGCGGGTATTGTGCGGATATTGCCAGAAAGCCTTGTGGGCCAGCAACTGACCGCCGTCTTCCTCGCGGTCTACAGAAGGCAAGTCCAGCAGCAGGTGCCGGATGCCGCTTTCCACCATCCAGGCAGCCGCTTCGTGGTGCAGGTAAGGCGGATTGGCGCCAGAGTAGTTACAGCGTTTTTTCAGATCGTCGTTGGGCAGGGTTCTGATGATGAGCGCTTCAGCTTCGCCAGCCTCCCATAATTCCTCCAGTTGATCCCTGAATATAACCCGGTCGCCATCCTCAGTGGGGCGAGGGTATATGCTGATTACAAAAAATATCAACCGGCTATAAAGGCAACCAAATTTCAGCAAGCCCATATTTTGAGACAATTCATTACCTTTGTAAAACCAGAAGGTAATCGCCATGTATATTTACAAAAATATCATCACACTGGAATCTGGCAAACGGAGCGAAAAGCCCTGTATCCGGGGTCTGCGTATTACAGTTGAGGACATCCTGCTTTGGATGGCATCCGGAATGACGGTGGAGGACATCATCACAGACTTTGCGGAACTAACCAGAGAAGATATATTGACTGCACTTGAGTTTGCAGCCGGGAGGCAGGAGCGTATGGGGTCGATGGCGAGGTAAATTATTTGCAACTTTGGGCAGTGGACAAATTGACAAAAGAGCAAAGGCGAAAAAATATGCAAGCCATTAAAGCAACTGGTTCAAAAATTGAAGTTGCTTTGGCTAAGGCTTTATTTTCGCGAGGTCACCGTTACCGAAAAAATGATAAAACAGTTTTTGGCAAACCTGACCTGACCTTTAAGAGAATTAAAATTGCAATTTTTGTAGACAGTGAGTTTTGGCTTGGTAAAAATTGGGCGGAAAGGAAACATGACCACAAAAGCAATAAAGACTTTTGGCACTCAAAAATTGAAAAAAAAATCCAACGAGATAAGGAGGTGAACAGGGTTATGAAGAAAGATGGTTGGAAGGTTCTACGCTTTTGGGGCAAACAAATAGAAAAAAGATTGGACATTTGCGTTTTGAGAGTAGAGAAAACGATTTTAAAACAACGTGAAAAATATAAATGAGCTTTATTCGAACTTTAAAAGACGGAAAATCACAAGTAATAAAGGATATAGCATTTTGCACATTGCTGAAAGGTAAATTGCCATCAGAAACAAAGCCGATTGATGAGTTAATTTTAGACTTCGACAAGGAAGTTGCAAAAGTTGATAGTAGTGTATCTAAAGATGCTTTAAACAATGTTCATGGCGACTGGTACGAATGGTTGCTTGCAATTTCTGCGTGGAATTATTGTGCAGAAAACAAAAATGCAAATTTAGCTTTACTAACACCTAACATCAGCCAATTTGATATTGCTCGGCTTTATAATGATAGACTTTATGGCCTTATTCAAGACTTAAGGGAAAAGGTGTTAAATTCATCATCTGTTCAACTCATATCTTCTAATCCTGACTTCGTTATCATTGACCGTAGAGTCGTAAACGAAATGATTGGAAAAATTGAATTTATTACAATAATTGACCAAGTTGCGATAGCTAAAATTGAAAATGCTTTCCGTGAATTTACAGGCAAATGTGATTTTGACGACATTCATGGTTACGTTTCTGTTAAAACATCTTTTCGACCAGACAGACGTTTACAAATTCCGCATGAAGGAAGTTTGATGAAAGCAATTTATACTCACTTGCAAACCCGTGAGTGGATTATCAATCCGAAGGGATTGAAATATTATGCCATTGCGACAAAAGTTGGCAACCCAGACAGAGTTGCATTGAAAACGGTTGCAACACATAGCATCACAACTGTTCACAATATCCCACAAGCAGCTGTTGATGAAGTTTTTGAAGTTAATTCACTTCAACAAGCTCAGGTTGCTCTTTCGCAAATTCTGCACTCTTAGTTAAAATTTGTTTTTTAATGGCAGCACCAAGTGCTTGGGCTAAAAGTGGCGGAACTGCATTTCCAATTTGGCGACCACCGCTAACTAATGTAACTCTGGTATTTCCTTTGCAACGAAAATACCAATTAAATGGGAAAGACTGAAGAGAAGCCATTTCAACTGTGCTTAACCCTCGATTTTCGAAAGGGTGTATATATTGACCTTTTGCTGGATTGTAAGCCGCAGTTCTAATAGTATATGATGGCAAATCAGCAATAATTCTGCCGAAGGTATCATTCCCTTGGTGCCTGCCATTTTTCCAACAATCTGGACGTAAATCCATTGGCAGTACCTTGAAATTTTCGCCTTGCTTAATGTACGTCATGCGTTCCACTACTTTTTCCGAAATATTCATTAATGCGTAGTCAATTCTGTGTTCTTGTTTCTTCGGCATTTTCTCAAATGCTTCTTTAACGGAAACCCATTTTTTGAAATTATAAGCCTGGGTAACTTCAAAGTCTTTGATAAAGCTCTCATAGTGTTTTTCGTCTTTAAAATGTGTAGGAAAGGGAAATGCAGGATTTTCAATCCCCTTGATTCCTATCATGAAAAAACGTTCTCTGCGCTGTGGAACACCATAATTTGCTGAATTCAAAACGGTATATGAAATTCCGTAACCTAGACCCTTGAATTTATCCACCATATAATTGATTACGTCAGCATGCTTCTCTTGAGTTATGCCAACTACATTTTCAAAAATAAAGGCTTCTGGGCTTATGCCTTTGACCATTCTAACAAACTCTAAAAAAAGGTCACCATTTTTTTCATCGTTCTTACCGAGTTTTTTTCCAATATTACTGAAAGGTTGACAAGGAGCGCCACCGACAACCAACGCAACCTTCCCCTTTTCAAGTTCGCTAAACTTCAACAATTCATCAACACTTATATCACGAATATCGCCCGGAATGCGGGTTTTCATTTCTCCTTTTTCAAACTTCAGGCCGTCCTCAAACAATTTCCATTCTGGACGATTATAGCGAAGTGTCTCCCGACAATCTGCATCATATTCAACGCAAACGGCTGTATGGAATCCGCTTTCTTCAAGACCAATATCAAGACCTCCAGCACCCGAAAACAAACTCACGACAGGAAACTGCAACCCATTTTTACCAAAATTGAAATCTCTGATTTCAATAAAATTAGTTTCTGTTTTAGTGTTTTTTAAAATCATTTCTCTGTCTTTTTAAGTTTTGATTTTGTTTTGTAAGTGACTTTTGGTTCTGACAAAACCATTTCATAGATCTCCACTTCGGGAGTAAAGTTTTTACAGCCAATTGCATTTAAACATTGAAGCAAAAAAGCAGCACTAAAAGTTCCACGGCTGATTTTGCTTTCAACACTTGCTTTCGTTTCTACAACACCAAGGTAACCTAGTCGACTGACGAGTTCATCGTTCGACACGCCACGCCTGCCAAGATCAGACTTTAAAAGTCGTTTAGCTCTTTCATTCCAGTCAATTTCAACTTCTTCCATTGGACAAATTTGATTGATTACCGGCAAATATACAAGTAAATATTTCAAAAATGCCGGTATTGAAAAAAAAATATTAACCTATAAATTATAGAGCAGGCAAATGCATTGAAAATGGGCTGCACCTTCTTTGACTTGGTGAAAAACCTTACCAGTTTTTCACCAAGCTCCACAGTGGAATGAGTAGCAAGGCAAGTAGTCGGGGAAATATGTACGACTGCGTAATATTCTAAAAATCGTCCCTCAACCTCACACCCGCTCTACCGCATA
>DHLV01000221.1 GCA_002405445.1 Flammeovirgaceae bacterium UBA4659
CAAAATTTTTTTCATATAGGGGTTTTTTGTTTTTGTGAATATTGACAAGGTGAAAGCGCGATGGTTGCATGCGTAAGACGTTTTTTTTTGCGCCCAGGTTGCTGTACCCCAGCCACTTTTTGATGGTCGGTAAATGGTAACTCCGAAGATCGTTAACTTTGCACATTCGAATTTTTGCCTATGTCGCGAAAGCCTGCCATCGGCTTCATTTTTGTCACGCTGCTCATCGATACAATTGGTTTTGGCATCATCATTCCTGTAATGCCCAACCTGATTTCGCAGTTGGCGCACGTCAACATGAGCGGTGCTGCAATACTGGGCGGGTATTTGCTGTTTGCCTTTGCCGTAATGCAGTTTTTGTTTGCACCCATCTTGGGTGGCCTCAGTGATCAGTACGGGAGGCGCCCCGTGTTGCTGGCCTCGTTGCTGGGCTTTGGCCTCGATTATATACTGTTGGCATTTGCGCCTACCTACTCTTGGCTCTTTATCGGGCGGATCATCGCTGGGGCAATGGGCGCCAGTTTCACCACAGCCTCAGCTTACATAGCCGACATCAGCACCACCGAAAACCGTGCGCAAAACTTTGGTATGGTGGGCGCGGCTTTTGGTCTGGGCTTTATTATTGGGCCCGCTATCGGTGGGTTGTTGGGTTCCTATGGCGCTCGCGTACCTTTTTTGTTTGCGGCCAGTCTCAGCCTGCTCAATTGCCTCTACGGCTTTTTCATTTTGCCAGAGTCGCTCAGGCAAGAAAACCGCAGAGCGTTCGACTGGAAGCGTGCCAACCCGGTAGGTTCTTTGCTGCACTTAAAAAAGTATCCGGTCATCATCGGGTTGGTTGCCTCGTTGATTTTGATTTACATCGCAGCACATGCGGTGCAGGGCAACTGGTCATACTACACCATCGAAAAGTTTCATTGGTCAGAAAAGATGATTGGGCTGTCGCTTGCTGTCGTAGGCGTGTTGGTGGCGGCTGTGCAGGGAGGTTTGATTCGCGTGGTACTGCCCAGGTGGGGTCAAAAGAAATCGTTATACACCGGGCTGACTCTGTACAGCTTAGGTTACTTGTTGTTCGCTTTCGCTACACAAGGTTGGATGATGTTTGTGTTTCTGATCCCGTATTGCCTGGGTGGCCTGGCAGGCCCCGCGTTGCAGGGCATCATTTCTGCGCAGGTGCCGGCCAACGAACAGGGCGAATTGCAAGGGGCGCTCACCAGTTTGGTGAGTCTGACCTCCATCGCAGGGCCAATCATCATGTCACAATTGTTTGGGTACTTTACCGGGCCCGCTGCCCCTGTGTACTTCCCCGGGGCGCCTATGGTTATGGGGGGCATCCTCACTTTCATTAGCCTTTTGCTCGCGTGGCGTTCGTTACTTTACTTTGGAGGGAGCAAGACAACATTGGACAGCTAACCGCTGGTTTGTTTTCGGAGTTTTCTTAATTTCACGTTTAATAGTAGGCTTCAAAACCAACCCACATCATGGCCAAAGTTGAATTTTCTGTTGCATGCGCGCTCTGTGAGCACCTCAAAGACTCATTGTTTAACGGGCTGCAACCTGAGGATCTGAATAAGATCAACAACCACAAAACATGTGTACTTTACAAGAAGGGGCAAAACATCTTTTATGATGGCACTCGCCCCACAGGTTTGTTTTGCATGAATGCAGGCAAAGTGAAGGTGGTAAAGAATGATGTGCAGGGAAAGGAGTTCATCTTATACATCGCCAAACCGGGAGATTTTTTGGGCTACCGCGCACTGTTGAGCGAAGAATTTTACGGAGCCACTGCCACGGTTTTGGAAGACGCTAAAATCTGTTTCATCCCACGCGAAGATTTCTTTGAAGTGTTGCAAAAGAACCCCGTGTTCATGCGCAAAGTGGTAAAGGAAGTATGCAAAGAGATGGGCATTATGGAGGAGCGCATGGCTGAGATCGCCCACAAATCTGTGCGTGAGCGTTTGGCCGGCAGTCTGCTTATGTTGAAAGAAACCTATGGCATGGAAGGCGAAAAAAGCGAACTCATCGATATTGCGCTGTCGCGCGAAGACCTCGCCAGTATTGTGGGCACCGCCAGCGAAACGGTCATCCGCCTGTTGTCGGAGATGAAGTCTGAAAATATCATTGCCTTCGAAGGCAAGAAGATCCGCGTATTAGACGCCCGCAAGCTGGCGCGCCAGGCCGACTTGATTGTTGCCTGATATCTGCAGAAATGCTTTTTAAAGCGAAGAATCCGACAGAAATACGGTTTTTTTTTCTACCACCTCCCTAAAAACTGACAAAAGTCATCTTTTTCGTTGATGGCTATCATTCGGTACCCTGCGGGTCTGCACTACTTTTGACTCAATAAAACACACCGCCCTATGAAACGTATTTTGGTTCCTTGCGATTTTTCTGACCCTGCCGTGCAGGCGTTTAAGTTTGCCGTTGAGGTGGCACTCAAAAGCAAAGGAGAAATCTACCTGCTGAATGTGGTAGAGGTGCCAATCATGCACGAAACTGTGCTGATGCCAACGCTCTACTTTGAACAGTCGCTGATGAAAGAAATGAAAGATGCGGCTGCCAAGAAATTTCAAAAAATGAAAGACAAATGGAGTGCGGGCGTTGCCGTTTCCACTTTCGTGGAATTCGGATCTATTATCACCACCCTCCGCGCGTTCATTGCCGAGAAGAAGATCGACCTGGTGGTAATGGGCACTCATGGCGCTTCGGGAGCCCGCGAATTATTTATTGGCTCCAACACAGAGAAAATTGTCCGCACGTCATCAGTGCCGGTGATCGCCATCAAAAAGTCAACAAAGCTCAGCAACATCAAAAACATCGTTTTCCCCAACGATTTGAGTTTGGAAAACGAGCAACTCACCATGAAGGTAAAAGAGCTGCAAAACTTTTTGCGGGCAACCCTGCACATCGTGTACATCAATTCCCCGGCATTTTTTCAACGCGATGTCGATACCAAGGTGAAGCTGAAAGACTTTGCCAAACGCTTTATGCTCAAAGACTATACGCTGAATGTTTTCAATGACATCGACCAGGAGAATGGCGTCACTAATTTTACCAAAGAAATCAAGGGAGACCTGATTGTGATGGCCACCCATGGCAGAAGGGGCATCAGCCACCTGGTAAGTGGCAGCATTGCCGAAGATGTGGTCAACCATGTTGATTGCCCGATATGGACTTTCAAAAATGACGAGGAATCCTAATCGCAGACCCTTTGACGAAACACATCTTTTTCCCTGCCGATTTCAACACCAAGGCATTTGCGCTCAAAGGCTATTCAAGCTTGTTTTCGCACCTGAACAATAAAACGTTCTGTGCATTCTTTCTTAATGACTTTACCGGCTCTGAGTCTTCGAAAAACTTGTGGCAAGACGATAAGTACACGCTGCAGGAGGCAATTCAAACCGATGCCAAAACACTCACACTCGACTTGACATTTTTCAACCCGGGCACGCGTTTACCCAAGGCGCTGGTGCATCAAAGTCGCTTTGCCGATTTGCTGGTGGTGTCACCGTTGGACGCTGCCGGTATGAAGCGCCTACCCTCGGCATTTCCTGAAAAGTTTTTTGAACAGAGCGGCTGCTCGGTACTCCTTTGCCCCAACCTCGAAAAGGGTTTTGAAGAAATGGTGGTGCTGTTTGATTACGATGTGACCGGTGTGGCCGCCCTCAAGTCGTTCATGAATGTTTTTGGGCGCATGGCCTCGCACAAGCCCTGCACGCTGCTGACTGTAACACCAGGTGAACACACCGAGATCATGCTCGAAAAGTATTTCGTCAACTTCGTGCAACGCACCTTCCCCAATGTAGGCATCACGCCCATCAGACGTGCGGGTCTCATTGATTTGATTTTTGCACAGGCACAAATTGCCAGGCGCCCTTCGGTGCTGATCATGGGAAAGCAGGCACATGCCATCTTACATGACCAGGCACTGAAAGATCGCATGCTGGAATTGGAAATGTCTCTGTTCTTTTCAAACTGATATGCAAGTTGCCGAGCAAGTAATATGCTATCACTGCGGGCAACCGTGCGAAGAACAACCCATTCAGCGCCATCACAAAGCTTTTTGCTGCGAAGGCTGTGTGCTGGTGTATGAGATTCTGGAAGAAAACAACCTGTGCCAATACTACGCACTGGATTCAAACGCAGGTGTTTCACTGCGCCACGTAAGCGAAGAATCATACAGCTACCTGGATGAGCCCGGTGTGCAAAACAAGCTGCTCGATTTCAAGATCAACGAACTGGCGCAAGTCACGTTCTTTATCCCCACCATCCACTGTATTTCGTGTATTTGGTTGTTGGAAAATCTGCAACATCTGTCAAAAGGCGTGATGCGCTCAGAGGTACACTTTTCCCGCAAGCAGGTGACCATCGATTTCAAGCCGGCCATGGTCACACTGGGGCAGTTGGCTCGCCTGTTGGCATCGCTCGGCTACGGCCCGCAGGTGAACCTGAAAGGAGAGTCAAAAAGTAAAAATGAAGCTTCGCACCGGCTGTTGGCGCGGCTGGCCATCGCAGGGTTTGCCTTTGGCAACGTCATGCTCCTGAGCTTTCCGGAGTACCTGGGTTTGGGCCGTGCTGATCAAACGTTGAAGTTACTTTTCTCTTACCTCAACCTGTTGTTGGCCTTGCCGGTGGTAGCATACAGCGCCCGCGAGTATTTTGTGAACGCGTGGAAGAGTTTCAGGCAGCGGCAAGTGAACATTGATGTGCCTATTGCCGTGGGCCTGGCGGCACTTTTCCTGCGCAGCACTTATGATATTCTTTCGCAAACCGGGCCCGGCTACCTCGATTCGCTGACCGGACTTGTGTTTTTTCTTTTGATCGGCCGCTGGTTTCAAAGCAAAACGTATGATTCCCTTGCCTTCGATCGCGATTATAAATCATATTTCCCGCTCGCCACGTCAAAGCTGATTGAAGGCGAATGGAAGCCGGTAGTAGTGTATGACCTCAACCCGGGCGATACCATCCGCGTGCGCAACCGCGAGATTGTGCCTGCTGACAGCATCCTAACGCGAGGCACTACATTCATCGACTACAGTTTTGTGACCGGTGAATCAAAGCCGGTAAAAGTGCAACACGGTGAGTTGATCTACGCAGGCGGAAGATTGTTAGGCGAACCGATTGAACTGTTGGTGGACAAAAAAACAGATCAAAGCCACCTGACGCGCCTGTGGAACCACGCAGCGTTTACAAAACCTGAGGAGAGCAGCTACCAAAAAATAATCGATCGGGCAGCGCGCAAATTTACGTGGGCCGTGCTTGTGCTGGCAGCCGCTACAGCCACCTACTGGTATGTTACAGATGCCTCACAACTTTGGTTGATCATCACATCGGTGTTGATGGTGGCGTGCCCCTGTGCCCTGGCCCTGGCTGCTCCGTTTACTTTTGGCAGCATGATGCGCGCACTCGGCCACCATGGTTTTTATTTGAAAAATGCCGATGTGGTAGAGCGACTCGCAACCGTAAACGCCATTGTTTTTGACAAAACGGGTACCATCACCAAAGGTGCCGAGGATATTTCATTTACCGGAGTGCTGGACGACCAGGAACTCGCGTGGGTAAAAAAGGTCACCTCCTCTTCGGCACACCCGCTCAGTAACCTCATTACCAAAAGCATAGCACACCACTCCACATTGCCGGTGTTGCGCTTTCGCGAGTACCCGGGAAGAGGCGTAGAGGGCACCGTGGCCGGCAAAGAAATTAAAGTGGGATCTGCCGCCTTTGTGGGCTTCACAGGCAAACTCTCCGACATCCGATCGAAAGTATTTGTGTCCGTGGATGGCCTCGTGCGCGGCTATTTTCAAATCAGCACCGCCATCCGTAAACCCATGCCCGCGTTATTATCAAAACTGACCGGTAAGTTTGTTGCACTGTTGTCTGGCGATGACGAATCAGATCGCAAGCGTATGAGCGAAATTTTTCCCGCTCACGCGACATTGCTATTCAATCAAGACCCACACGCCAAGCTGGAGTTCATATCAAACCTGCAACGCCAGGGCAAAAAGGTGATGATGATAGGCGATGGGTTAAATGACTCAGGCGCACTCAAGCAAAGTGATGTGGGCATTGCCGTAACGGACGATGCGGGCATCTTTACACCCTCTTGCGATGCCATTTTGAAAGGCGAGCAGCTCGGCAAACTCCATCAGTTCATCCGGTTATGCAAATCGGCCACCTCAATATTGAAGTGGGCTTTTGCCATTTCTTTCTTCTACAATATCATCGCGCTTTCATTTGCTGTTACAGGCCACCTCACACCTTTAACCGCAGCGATTCTTATGCCTATTTCAAGCATCAGCGTGGTAGGTTTTGCCACACTGGCAGTGAATCAAGTATCGACAAAAATCATGAGATCATGAACATCATCATTGTGCTCATCTGCATCAGTTTAGCCGTTGCCGTGATTTTTTTGCTGGCCTTTTTGTGGAGCATGCGCAACGGCCAGTTTGACGACACCTTTGGCCCTTCGGTTCGCATGTTGTTTGACGACAAACCCAAGCAGAAAAAGGACTGACGGAGGCAGAGTGTATCAGTTTCTCCTTACCCGAATAGAGCCCCACAAGGGCACGCCATTGCCAGATGCACGACCGTGTGCCCCGCAGTAAACCGATCACATTTCTTTTTTACCACTTGTTCACCTCCGTTGCTTTGTGGCGGTGCATTGTCTTATTTTGGCCGAAATCCTGATACTATGCGCTTATTTTACATCCTCGTTTTGCAACTGTTGGTACAGTTCACCTTTGCTCAGTCGTTCGATTCTAAAACATTTTCCAATCTACGCTTCCGTTTCATTGGCCCCGATGGCAACCGAATGATTGCTGCTGTGGGGGAGCCCGGCAACCCGATGGTCGCCTATGCCGGGGCCGCCAGCGGTGGGCTTTGGAAAACCGAAGACATGGGCATCACATGGAAATCTGTTTTTGACGACACCGAAGATTCTTCGGTGGGCGCCATTGCACTGGCACCATCGCACCCTAAGCAAGTGTGGGTAGGCACAGGCGAAACATTTTTGATTCGTCCTGCACATGCGGTGGGCAACGGGGTGTATAAATCAAGCAATGCGGGAAAAACTTGGAAACATCTTGGCCTTGAAAAAACATTTCGAATAAGTCGCGTCATTGTTCACCCTACCGACACCAACACCGTGTATGTGGCATCGCTCGGCCATACACATGGGCCGCAGCAAGAACGCGGTGTTTACAAGACCACCGATGGTGGCAAAAATTGGGAGCGTGTATTTTTTGTGAATGAAAATACCGGCTGCTCAGATTTGGCCATCGACCCGAAAAACCCGGATGTGCTGTATGCGGCCATGTGGGAAGTGGAAATCAAAACATGGATGTTGAACAGCGGTGGCACGGGCAGCGGCATCTACCGCACCAAAGACGGAGGCAAAACCTGGGAGCCCCTGCGCAACGGCATCGAAAGCGGGCCCTCACACCCCGTTGGCAAAACTTCTGTAGACGTGGCGTACTCCAATCCAAAAGTGGTGTATGCTTTAGTGGAAGATAAAGAACCTCGACTCTATCGTTCTGAAGATGGAGGCGATAGCTGGAAGTTGATGCACAAACACCATGGCATGGGCCAGCGCGCGGGTTATTATACTAGGTTGCGTGTTTCTACTGCCGATGAGAATACCGTGTATACCATTTCGGTTGGCATTATGAAAACTACGGATGGTGGAAAAACATTCGATAAGAAATTCAACCAATGGGGGCCCGGTGGCGACAACCATGATATGTGGTTTGACCCCAAAGATGGTAAGCGCATTTTGTGTGCACATGATGGTTGCTTGAACATGACGTTTAATGAAGGCAAAACCTGGAGCAATATCAACCTGCCCATCGCGCAGATGTATCATGTGGCAGTTGATAATCAAGTGCCCTATTTTGTTTATTCCAATCGGCAGGACGGCTGGAGCTACCGTGGACCCAGCCGATATTTGGGTGGATGGAATATTCCCCTCGGTGCTTGGCAAGGTGTGGGTGGCTGCGAAAGTGGCTACGCGCAGCCCGATCCTTTTGATAATAGCATAGTGTGGAGCGGATGCTATGATGGAGGTTTGGATGTATTTGATTTAAAGACCATGCACCCACGCGATGTACGCGTGTGGCCACAAACACAAATCGGCTCGAAGCCGGCCGATGCCAAGTATCGCTGGCACTGGAATTTTCCGATGGTGTTATCAAAGCATGTAAAAGGCCGTGTGTGGGTGGGTAGCCAGTTTGTACATGAAACCAACAACGTGGGCCAAAGTTGGAATGTGATCAGCCCGGACTTAACTACCAACGACAAGACACACCAGCAAAACAGTGGCGGCATTGCCAACGATAATTTGATGACTTGGGACGGCTGCACGCTTTATTCAATGTCCGAATCGCCCGTGAAGGAAGGCGTATTGTGGACAGGCAGCAACGATGGTCAGGTGAATGTGACACAAGACGGTGGCAAAACATGGACAAATGTTTCTGCAAATATTCCGGGCTTGCCTAAGTGGGGAACTATTCGAAACATTGATGCATCGAATTTTGATGCTGGCACTTGCTACCTTTCGGTCGATGCCCACCATGTCAATGATTTTGGTTCGTATGTTTACAAGACCACTGACTTTGGAAAAACATGGACACGCCTGCCGGTAAACTTACCTTCCAACAATTCCAATTATGTCAATCAAATTAAGGAAGATCCTGCCAAGGCCGGTTTGTTGTGGTTGGGTACTGATAAGTCTTTGTATTTCTCGCCCGATGACGGAAAAAATTGGGTTCAGTTGAAAGGTAACCTGCCACCCGTACCGATTTACGGAATCGAAGTACAAAAGCACTTTCGTGATTTAGTTGTCGGAACGTATGGCCGTGGCATTTATATTTTAGACGACATTACGCCAGTTCGTGAGTTTAGCGAGCAAGTTCAAAATGCCGATGCGCATTTGTTTTCGTTGCGCTATACCTATCGCTTTCAAGACGTAAACGGAATCAAAACGGAAAACAGTTTTGTAAACGGCCAAAACCCACCCGATGGCGCGGCCATCTCTTATTATCTAAAAGACAAATCGAAAGACAGTGTAGAGGTGTTGGTGTTCAACGACCGGAAGGAGTTAGTTCAAAAAATGAAAGGCAAGAACCAAAAAGGCATTCAACGCGTGTGGTGGAACTTGCGATTGCAAGAGCATGCCATGCCCAAGTTGCGCACACGACCGAGAGGAAAAGAGTGGGTTGAACTAGACGAGAAAGGAGAACGCAATTTATTCATTCCCGACTTGGATATTGGTCCTGGTGTCACCCCACCAATGGTGCCAGTTGGCAATTATACCATAGTATTGAAAGCGCATGGCAAAGAGTTCAGACAAAATTTGGCGCTGCTCAAAGACCCCAACACGAAATCAACTGGCGAGAACATGGCCAAGCAGTACACACTTGGTGTAAAATTGTATACAGCGACCAAAACAGCATTGCAGTTGATTGACGACATGGAGAAAATGCGGGCACAACTCCTCACCAAAAAAGATAGGAAGTCGCTGGCGCTGGAAGACCGCATTTATCAGTTGGAGGCTGTGCTGTTCGACATTAACCAAACAGGTGCACGCTGGGATATTTTCAGGAGCGGGGCACAGGTGCTGGAGCGCTTGTTGGCATTGGGTAAAGAGAGTCAGATTTACAGTGCCGATGCTCCGCCTACCGACCAGCAGGGCGAAGTATATGAACTTACCGTGAAGCGCCTCGAAGAAGTGCAAAGCCAGTTTGAACTGATCCGTAAAAGCCCAGAAATCAAGCAATTGGAGAAGAAGAAGTAAGTTGAAACTCCAGACTTGCACAAGTGATTGCGAGTTGGGAAATTTGTTTTTAAATTAAAAAAATGGCAAAGAAGTTTGTAGAGATTGACGTGGAATTAGCCATAATGGAATTCAAGGAAGATGGGCTATATTTTTTGTATTCTCCGGCATTAGATATCACGGGGTATGGAAAAACAAAATCTGAAGCTCGCGAATCCTATCGACTGACTGTCGAAGAATTCATGAGATACACAATTAACAAACGTATTTTATTGAAAGAGCTGGAAAAACTTGGATGGACTATTACAAAGAATAAAGAAGTTTTTGTGCCTAAACTTTCGGCCCTTATCCAAAAGCGAGCCTATTTAGAAGAGATATTGACAGAAAAGAAATTCAAATAAGAGTGATGAACAATTGACTATTCCTGCCTTTGCTTAAATGTCAGGTCAACACTTAAGAAATATTGCACTAGATGATTATCGAAAGTATTTGGAATATTTAGGATGCAAGTGTACCAGACGAAAAGGCGGTCACGAACATTTCACGCGCAGCGATCTGTCGAGACCACTCACCTTACAAAGTCACATTGATCCTGTTCCGGAGTTTATTATAAAAAATCGCCTTCGAATATTGGGGATTGATAGAAAACAGTTTTTAGAACAATATTATCTGATGTAGCCTGAATAGGGGCTGAAAAGACCATGAATGGAGGCTAAACCCAACGTCAATGTTAAGTTTTTCTAACTTTTTGGTAATGATTCGATAACGGCATAATTTGGCACTTACAAACTTAAACAACCTATGGCTACTAAACTGAAAGGGAAAAAGGAAGTGAAGAATGTGCTGGTCAATTCTTTGCATCAAACAATAGAAAAATTGGGCGTGAGTAAGTCAGGCAAGAAGACCGAGAAGTTGCTGGAGAAGAGCGCACAAAAAATTGCGAATAAGGTAGCCAAGCGATTGAAGAAGGAGAGCAAGAGCGTTGCTCAGAAAAAAGCGAAGGCAAAACGTGTTGCAAAGCCAAAAAACAAGCAGAAGAAATCTGCGAAGTAACAGCGCAGGCAACGGCTATCAAGAAACCAAGATCAATTTCTGGTGTTGGTGTTTCTTTTTTGAAAAAACTCAAACAGCGAGATGTTGAGTAAAATCAATAGCATGCCGTAGAAAACATCTTCAAACGGAATGGTACCCATGCGTATGCCCAAGTTTTCTTCGTTGTCGTACCACACAATGGGCTCATCTAAACCGGTGCCTGTAAGTACGCCATTTACGATAAAAAAAGGAATGAGTATAAATCCAAAGGCAATATAAAAACGACCGAGGAAATCCGGTTTCCAAATCATTTCGACAAAGGCAAGTGCCGCCAGCAATCCGATAAATGTGAGCGCGGTATAGGCGCGATGCGCGTTAAATGCCAACGTCACTAGACCAAAGAAGAAAATAAAGATGGTAATTAGTCGGTGGTATTTTGATCCTGCCTCTTTTTTGAAGATGAAATTTACGGCCTCGTATGAGAAGATGCAGGCACTTGGAATGCAAATGAACCACAACACTTCTTCAATTGGTAGATTATACAGGTAAACGCCAGAAACATAACGGGGATTAAAACCCCACACGCCCATGTCGGTAAACCATGCATCCCAAATCAAAAATAGAATGCCAGGTAAAATCACCGCAGGTAAAATGAACTTCCATTTTTTATACACGGGGTTGATGGGCAAAAAACTCAATCCCAACGGAAAGATGATGGTGAGCAAGTCGATGACAGCGTAGTAGTATTTTTCGGGAATCATTAATTTATTGTAAAAATGCCCTCACCCAAATAATGCGATGCGTTACTTGAACGTTTCGGTACCCTCTCCCTCGGGAGAGGGTGGCACAAACTTGCAAGAACCCGAACTTTTTTTGGGTGAGGGTGTCACTAAAAAGTTGTTGGCTTTGAAATTAATATAAAATCCATGGATCTGTGGCGGCCTATTGCGTTTCCTGCCTGTCTTTCTTCAATACAAACTTTTTCGGTTCAAACTTTTTTGGGGCATACAAAAAACCAAAGGCTTCGCAGTTTTCTTTTGTGTGCTTGGCATGGTGAATGTAATGTGCGTGCATCATTCGTTGGAGGTACGAACTTCTTTTTTTGGGAATCCATTTGATGCGCTGGTGTACAATCACATCGTGGAAGACCACATAAAAAATGCCGTAGCACAAAATGCCCAACCCTACTGAGAATAAATACGCACTGGGGTACACCGAGGTAGAGACTACAATCAAAATGATGGACGGCACGCTAAACACCACGGCAAACAAATCGTTGCGCTCCAAGGCGTGGTCATGCACACTGTGGTGCGATTTGTGCCAGATCCACAAAAAGCCGTGCATCACAAATTTGTGCGTAAACCAAGCCACACCTTCCATAAAGAGGAAGGTACCGATGGTGATAATAGAACAAAGAACAATCGTTAACCAATTCATGCGTTGTGTAACTCTGCGTGTATTTCTCTGCGAACTCTGTGGTAAAATTTTAAACCGCAGAGGCCACAGAGATGCACAGAGGTTTATCGTTTAGCTTTAAAATATTCTTCCAACACCTTATACCGATAGTCAAAAATACGGTTTACCTCTTTGCCCACAAATAGCCAATGCGCCAACCGACCCAAAATCCCCAAGGGAATGGCATAGTTCACTTCATCAATCATTTCCACCCCGCCCGGCACTTCTTTAAAGTGGTGCTGGTGATGCCAAAGGGCGTAAGGCCCAAAGCGCTGCTCGTCAATAAAATGGAGCGGCTCTTTTACCTGCGTAATTTCCGTTACCCAATGCACCTTGATGCCCGGCAATACCGAAACATGGTAGCGAATAATTTGCCCAGCATAGGCTTTTTCACCCCCGGAAATGTATAAAATCTTAAAACCCATGTGGCCGGGCGTTATTTTGTCCAGGTTTCTGGGCGTGGAGAAAAACTCCCACGCTTCCCTTAGCGAAATGGGCAGCACTTGCGTGCGCTGGAGGTTGTAGATATGCATGTTACATAAACACTAAAACCACCAAAGGGTTTTTGGTTGTTGCGCGTACACTGCATTTTTGGTAGGTTATGGGTAATCAAAATGTTGGTAGCCGGGCGCTACCGGTCAGGCTATGACGAATGCCAAAAAATAATCACCTTTGAAATGATGAAAAATGAAAACAGCACAATATCCGTGAGGCAACGGCAAATTGTTAGCCAGTATCTTCAGCAATTGGATCGGCACCTAGCAGACCTCAAAGCGGGAAAGGCTCAAAAAACGTTTGAGATAAAGGACTTAGCGGACTTATTGTTTGTAAGTCCCAAACACCTGAGTAACACGATCCAGGAAGTTTTGGGAAAGTCTCCATGCGACATTTACGAAGAAAGACTCATTGAGATTTCAAAGGAACTGATACTCACTACTGACCACACCATTTCACATATCGCCCAAACATTAACCTATGACCCCTCCAATTTTACAAAGTTTTTTAAAAGCTATGAGGGAATAACTCCTAAACAATTTCGCGAACTGCAATCAAAAACGGAACTTCTCACCAAAAAATAGGAACTTCTCACCAATACCCAATCATTTTCGATTTGAAACTTTGCATCAACAAAATTTCAAAGAAAAATGGCAAAGAAGATTCTAATTACGGGGGCAAGCGGTGGTTTCGGTAAATTGACCGTTTTGACATTATTACAAAAGGGACATCAAGTTGCAGCTGCCATGCGTGACGCTGAGAGGCGAAACAAATCCATCGCTTCTGAATTGTCAATGGCAGGTGCAATAATCGTTTCGATAGATGTTACCAGCAATGAAAGTGTAGCAAACGGGGTTCAAGATGCTATGAACCGGTTACATGGATTGGACATCGTGATCAATAATGCCGGTATTGGCGTACACGGAATGCAAGAGTTTTTTACGGTAGAAGACTACCAAAAATTGTTTGACATCAATTTATTCGGTGTGCAAAGAGTGAATAGAGCGGTGATTCCATATTTCCGGCAGAAGCAGGATGGGTTAATTCTGTACACATCAAGTTGTTTGGGTAGAGTGGCATTACCTTTTTATGGTCTGTATCAATCAACCAAGTGGGCACTGGAAGCAATGGCTGAAAATTACAGATTAGAACTTTCAGGCTTTGGCATAGAAAACTGTATTGTAGAACCGGGCGGATACCCAACTGCATTTGCAGAAAATTTGGTTCACCCGAGCGATAAAAGCCAGGAACAGTACTACGGAGATTTTGCCAACGCCCCAGCGCAATCTTTGCAAGGCTTTATGAGCTTTTTACAAGCGAATCCCCAGCAAAATCCGCAAAAAGTAGCCGACATTTTTGCTGAAATTATTGACAAGCCCAAGGGCGAGCGGCCATTCAGAACTGCTGTCGATTTTATAGGCATGGGCGAGCTGATTCAAAAATACAATGAACATTTGGAGCAAATAACAACAGGCTTATTAACAAATTTCGGTTCGCAAGGGTTGCTGAAAGTAAAAATATAAAAGAGTGATATGGTAGCTGATGTAATCAGGAAACTTTTTTCAGGGGTAGATAATCGCGATTGGAATAGTGTAATTACTGTATTCGATGACAAAGTAATGTTAGACTACTCTTCTATGAACGGAGTTTCGCCCTCATTGCTCAGCCCAAAAGAGATTGTTGATACATGGTCTTCATTTTTGCCTGGGTTTGATAAAACGAATCACCAATTGACGAATTTCAACACCATCGAATTAAACGATCTCACACGGGTAACTTGTAAAGGCAAGGCTGATCACTTTATCGGAAGCTCTGTTTGGACAGTGGATGGTGATTATGTAATTGAAATAAACAAGGACAACAAGGTCAGTTCAATGAAATTTGATTTCAAGAATCAAAGTGGTGATTTAGAACTACCAAAAAAGGCCATCGAAATAATGCAAAAAAGAATCCGATGAGGTTCAGTGCTAAACAGGCATGCTTTGGTAGGAAAAGAGTCTGTTCAAAAAGCAGATAAAGCCAGGGCTGCTAAAAGCCATCTCAAAAATATATCACCATGCCAGGTTCAGCCTGCCGAAACCGGGTTTCAGTACCGAACAGCCTTCGACAAGGCTGCATGTCCGTCTTGCTCAGGTTGACAATTAAAAATTGATTTTTGAGATGGCTTTTAATATCGGTTGTAGTCAGGCGGGGTGATGTGCTTCTATTGACAATTTTGTGTATAATTGATGCGCGCTTCTTCGTGGCGGGTGCAGTGCTCAAAACACCCCCCCCCGAACGCCAAGCCGAAAACCGTTACACAAAGCCCAAAAACCGCTGGCAGAAAGCTTCAAGCCCACTGCAATTTAAACATCAGCAAGTGCATCAACTTCGAGAATTTTTAAAAACGCTCATTCAATTGACAGACAGTGATCAGGTGCTGTTAGAAAATTGTAGTACCCAAATCGAAGTAAATAAAGGACACATTCTTTTGCAAGAGGGGAAAATCGCTCAAAAATTATATTTTGTGGAGCAAGGTCTGGTGTGTGGTAAACTCAATCTTGACGGCAAGGAAATTATCAACTGGTTTTCGTATGAAAAGCAATTTGTAACCTCTCTTTTTTCTTTCATCAGCCGCAAGCCGAGTTATGAGAGCATTGAGACGTTGGAAAAATGTCTCCTTTTTGAAATTAGGTATGAAAACCTACAATTGCTCTACCGGCAAATTCCAACCTTTGAATAACTGGGCAGGGTGCTGACCGAGCAGTATTATATTCAATTAGAAGAGAGGACGATGAGTTTGCAGTATTTATCTGCCAAAGAACGATTCGAGCAATTTGTAATGAAAGAGCACCGGCTGTACCAACGCATATCGTTAGGGCAACTATCTTCCTATTTAGGCATTTCTCAAGAAACGCTGAGCCGCATCAGAGCGAAGAAATAACCCATTGGGTCTTTTTTGACTTTTGTCAAAATATAGCAAAAGTCCATCGCTGATTATTGCATCGTCAAATCACTCAAAGGATGTCCTATGCAGTATTTCAGCGAACTTTTTAATTACGGATTGTGGGATTTGTTGATCAATTCACTCATTTATTCGGCAGTTGCTTTGCCATTTTTTATGGGGTTTTGGTGCATTTGGAAGAAGCGGTTTCAGCACCGGAGGATTCAAGAAAAACAGCAGAGCAATTCGGCAATGATCAAACACGAACTCAAATACTCTGCCGTTACATTACTCGTTTTTGCAACCATAGATGTGTTGCTTTATGTGGCTCAAACCAACGGAGTCACAAAACTTTACAACCAGGTCGCTGATTATGGCTGGGGTTACTTTGTGTTTTCCGTTTTTGTCATGATACTTCTGCACGATGCTTGGTTTTATTTTACGCATCGGCTGATGCATCACCCAAAGCTATTTAAGTATATACACAAAGTACATCACCAAAGCACAGACCCAAGCCCCTTTGCAGCCTTTTCATTCCATCCTTTGGAAGCGATCGTTGAGGCAACCATTTATGTGATATTTGCTTTTTTGTTTCCTGTCAATATTTGGGCATTGTATGCCTGGCAAATTATTCAAATGGGTCTCAATGTTATTGGGCATACAGGCTATGAAATCTATCCGAAAGGGTTTAGTACCCATTGGCTTTTTAAATGGAAAACCCCCTCTACTCACCACAACATGCACCATTCCCATTTTTCGGGAAACTACGGTTTGTACTTTACCTGGTGGGATAGGATCTTTAATACGGAGTTTAAAGACTACCATACCAAATTTGAAAGCGTTCAAAAGAGAATTTCGCTACACAAGAAGGCTATGATGTTTTTATGTCTTTTGGCAATAACGCAATATTTACAAGCACAAACCGTAGAACTCATCACCAGTGCAGGTTTTGGAAAACCCTACATCATCGAAAGTATCGAAGAACGAAATGATTTGAGTATTGGTTATGCACCCGCTTTCACAGCAGGTATAAAATACAAACCCTCGACAGAAAGTAAATGGGGCTTGATCTTGAGCGTGCAGTACTTTGAAGCAAGGGCAAAAGGCATTACAAAAACATCACAGATACCCGTTGACGGATTTATTTCAAACACTTCTTTTTTACTTATTGGCGAAAAAGTAAAGCCTTTAAAACGAAACGCAAATTGGAGTTTTATTTATGCTTTCGGTATTGGATTGAGCGCAGAAAATTATGTGTTTAAAGCCGATACAGAACCACGTAAGAATAACTATTTAAGCCTCATCAGCTACGCGGGTTTTAGCAGAAAAATAAATGATCGACTAAGTATACGCATAACAGACGGACTTTTGATCACCGATTTTATAAAGGGCATACACTATCTTTCAGGCAACTGGCCAGGGCAAAGTGCAGGTGAAGATGTTTCGGAGAACTTACTGATTGGCATAAACTATACATTCTAAAATAGGAGACTACTGATGCTGATGAAGCACGGTGTCTTTTTTAAAAATGTAATTTTTGACAACCGCAGAATACTGGCAAGTAGCTGCCGTGAGGTGGAGCAAGAATTGCCGGGATGCGCCAACAATACAATGGTTTTGACGAGCAATAGCTGTGCCCGGAAATTCAAATGACTAAAAGGAAGAACCATATTCGATTACCAAAAAGCCAGATCAAGCCAAAAGAAATCAACCCCTGCAAGATTTGATTTTTATGATGAATTTCGTGTGTGGAAACAGCAAATGGCAAAACGGTACGGTTACGACCCCAATAATAACAAAACATTCAGTCGCAAAATTGGATCAGTAACGATAAGCCAAATGTACGTGGCTACTGTGGTAATTTGCATCAAACGCAACCTTTGACAAAAATAAAATGAAGACACTCAAATATTTTTTCCTTTTAGTAGATATCGGTTTCATTGGTTATTGGCTAATTACCGCCTTGCATTTGATACCTGCGCAATACTTGTACAATGACTACACAAACAGTATTTTGGTAAATTGGAACTGGTCATTTTTCCCACTTGATATTTTGATTTCAGCCACAGGGCTTTTTAGCATCTACCTGCATTCCAAACAAAAAAAAGAATGGAAAGCGATTGCGTTGGTTTCTTTGGTACTTACCAGTGTTTCCGGATTGCAAGCCGTTTCGTACTGGACACTTTCGGGTGAGATGGACTTAAATTGGTGGTTACCCAATTTGTTTTTGCTGATTTACCCATTGTTTTACATACCTAATTTTGTGAAGGAAGTGCCAGCCGCTGATAGCGGGCGGGCGTAATGGCACATGTAGCACCTTCGCCCGTGTCGGCCTTTCTGCCGACAAAATTCGGGTCACCTTATACTCGTTTGTGAAGAATATCAGGCGTAGACCAACCCCTGTTACCGGCAATTATTTCTCATCAGGTATTCCAACCATTTCGTGCAATCCGGTGTCTAATCAGGCGGCTTACTTGGTTAACAGGGCGAAGTAATTGAATTGGTTACGGCCTTTAACGCGTTAGCATGGATGCCAAGCCAATTGGCCATGTGCAGGCATTGATTGAAGGTAATCTGTTGCTTTCCCAATGTGATGCACCCAAATAGTTGCATCTCGTGTTGGAAAGCCGGGTGTCGGCAACACGTGCAGGAAGTTGTTTTTAATTGATTTTGTTGATGAAAATGGTCGTACGCGTTCTCATTGCATTCATGGTCCCGGTCTTTTCTTTTTCACAAGGAAAAATCGGAGTGATCGTTAACAAAGACATTGCTACGGCTATTCAGCCGAAAATACAGCAATATGTTGCCGATCTCGCTGCCATTGAAAAGGTGGCCGTTTGGCTCAACAATTCTGATTTCAACGCGCTGTCTTCAGCCTCAGCGCTACGAGATTCCCTCCGTCATCACTACATAAATGGCAACCTTACCGGGGTTGTATTTGTGGGTGATTTGCCCATCACCTATTATGAATTACGAGAAGATGTGCATGGCATTTACTCATTTTTTCCTTGTGATGTTTACTTCATGGATTTGAATGGTGTTTGGCTTGACACAGCCACCAACGGAACTTGGGGGGTAACGGGTTATTTCGATCAACATGTTGGAAATAGAACGGCAGAAATATGGATGTCACGCATTATCGGCAGTAACACTCCGGCCCTTGGAAATGAATTGACGGTGCTGAACAACTATTTTGACCGGCTACACTTGCGAATGACCGGACAAGATGACTTACCGAGAAAGATGTGTATTTTCGGCAGCGATGTCGAATTTCCTACGATGGAAAGTTGGATCAATGACCCTCTCTTAGGCTACAAGCCTGATGAAATGGTGGTTTATCGAAGGAGCACACCCGCCATGACCGATTCACAGCAAAACTGGATCAAAGTTCTGCAAGAGGGGGTCGAATACTCGTTGGTGTTTGAGCATTCATACGAGTATGGTCATTCCATGAATCCGTTTTTTTCTCACCACGACTATTTGTCCATGACCCCTCAATCAAACAGTCGTTTCTATTATCTGGTGGCAGCATGCCTTGTTTCGCGTTATACGGTGCCCAACAGCCTAGGTCTTCTCTATGCCATGGGGCATCAAGGGCTCCTCGCGATCGGCAGCACCAAAGAATCAGGGATTGGCGGTGGCCGCGAAGTTTTTCACAAGCTGCTGGGGCAAAATCATTCTTTTGGCGCGGCACACAAAGAGTGGCACAACCAGATTGTTCTAGACACTACTGTTCCTGAACATATTCAGGAATACATGTTAAAAGCATGCTATGGCTTTGTCATCATGGGAGCCGGAAACCTGAAATTAAATAAGTATAACGTGATTACCGGATCAGATCCTGAGCCAGGAAAGCAACAAGTGAACGTTTTTCCCAATCCTTTCAGCAGCTCAACATCGATATCTTATACGCTCGCTGAACCAGGCAATGTGGTGATATCGGTGTACAATTTGCAGGGCGTGTTGGTTTCAACATTGGTAAACGCAAATCAGCTTGCAGGTGAGCATGTGGTGGAATTCAGCGGAAGTGATTTGCCATCGGGCTTGTACCATGTGAGGTTGCAGTCAGCCAATAGGATTGAAACCGGCAAAATGATGGTTGCTAAATAGAACAGCGTACAATACCCGCAAAGTTTCCAACACCCAAGCCTTGCCCAGTTGAAAAGGGATTTAAGCCGATCACACTAAAACCCTGCTCAGAATAACACCTAACCTTCAGGTTGAGCCGGGCGAAACCTTGTTTTGCGTGTACCCAAATCACGTTCGCCCGGTTCAGGCTTATGGTCGAATGTATTTTTGAGATTGCAAGTATTATCTTTGGGCGTAGCATTGCGGCAACACGCCAAAGTGAACAGGCATAATCACGCATGAATGCAACCTACCTCGATATCATCCCTACATTTCAAATTTTGCAAGCGAGTGACATTGAATTAGCCTCGCAGGCATTCGCACAAAAAAGCTTTGTTAAAAATGACTGTATCGAATTTCCCGGATCAACGGCACAGAAAATCTATTTCCTTCGCTCCGGTTTAGTCTATTCACAAACAGCAGCCGGAAAGATCAACTGGTATGAATTTGAAGGGCAGTCATTTGCTGACATCGAGAGTATTTTTTTCCACCAGCCGTGCACCCATTACATCCGGTGTGCCGAAGATTCGGAGGTAGTGTGGACCACGAAAAGGAACCTCATGCAACTGGTGACCTCGAATCACCGCTGGGCATTATGGTATGCTTCTTTTTTGGAAGAAATCATCAGGCGCTTGCATTCCTATTACCAGGGTTTACTTGTACAAGACGCCTCGCAGCGGTACAGGGAACTGATTGCACTACATCCCGGCATTCTCCAACGCATACCATTAGGGCACATTGCATCCTACCTCGGCATCTCACAGGTAAGTTTAAGCAGGATCAGGGCCGGCAAGCAGAAAAAATAACAAAGACGATTTTAACATTTGTAAAGGCATCGCTAAAAATCAGCAGATACCTTT
>DHLV01000102.1 GCA_002405445.1 Flammeovirgaceae bacterium UBA4659
GCTCCGTATTCTGTTGAATCGTGCGTTGCAGTTTCAACATCTCCTCGTCTACCATTTTGGTCAATTGTTGGCGAACCTGTTCTCCTTGCTGTGTGGGCGCGAAATCACCACCACCTTGCTCAGTCATCAAATGTGCCAATCGGTTATTCATTTTGATGCCGTAATTCAATGGGTCTTGTACACTCTTGTTCTTAGTTTGATGAATATTGTTTTCAAGAATTGTCAGCTCATCTTCAAACTTTTTGGCAGCGTCCATCAACTCTTTGTACTGAGGTTCATTGCCGAGTTTATTTTTTAATGAGCCTAGGTCGTCCTTTATTTTTCTAATGTCAATCACACCTTGGTTTGCCTCGCTTACCTTGTCGCGAACCTTTACCAGAAAATCGAACTGCGCTTGAAATTCCTCCGCTGTTGTTTTGATGCGCGGGTCTTTCAAAATCTCAAACTCCTGTTCTTGCGTTTGCGCGTTTGCTGTAAGCCGAACTTTGTATTTGCCGGGCACTGCCTTTGGCCCCAAGTTGGGAGACCCATAAAACACCATGCCCGGAAAAGTTTTGAAGCCAGGATAGCGCATGTCCCATACAAATCGGTTGCCTCCTGATTTGAGGTTGAGTTGTTCATTACGCTCTTTCGCTTTGTTGGTGAATGTTTTGATGATATCTCCGTCCATTTCGATAAACTCGAGTTTCACGTCTGACTTTTCGTCTACGTTCTTTAAATAAAAGTGTACCAACACACCTCCAGGGCGATTTTCACCTTCGCCCTTGCGGGGCTCACGATAGCCACCCTGACTGGGCATGCGGTAGCCGGGCATGGGTTTGAATAGCACCGCCTCACGACCCAACATGTCAGCGCTCACTTGGTGTAGAGGGGTCAGGTCATCGATCATCCAAAAACTTCTGCCGTGCGTAGCCGCAATGAGGTTGTCATCTTTGATGGCGAGGTCTGCAATTGGTACAGGAGGCAAATTCAACTGAAACTTCGACCAGTTTGCTCCATCATCAAAAGAAATCCACATGCCTTTTTCCGTGCCGGCATACAAAAGCCCTTTCCGTTTAGGGTCTGCTCGCACCACGCGCAAAAATTCTTCTTTGGGAATACCATTGGTAATTACCGTCCATGTTTTGCCGTAGTCAGTAGTTTTATAGGCATAGGGTGTATAATCTCCAAACTTATAAGATGTTGCTACTGCGTAGGCTCCACCTTTTTCAAATGGATTCACATCGATGCTGTTCCACATGTTGTACTTGGGCGATTGTGGCGGAGTAACGTTTTTCCAGTTCTTACCACCGTCAGTTGTTACATGCAGCAAGCCATCATCTGAGCCAGTCCAAATCTCGTCAACCGTGTGAGGCGATTCGGCAATCACAAAAATGTTGGCATAGTACTCTGCGCCTGTGTTGTCTTGGGTAATCGGCCCACCTGAAGACTTGATCGTTTCGGGTTCGTTGCGCGTCAAATCCGGACTGATCTCTTGCCAGCTTTGGCCTCCGTTGGTTGTCACATGCAAATGGTTGGAGCCCGCATATAATCTTTTGGGGTCGTGCTTGCTGAACACTAGCGGATAGTTCCAGTTAAAGCGGTACTTCATTACTTCGGCTCCTGAACCGGCAGGCAAATCGGGCCACACGTTGGTGCTGCGCTCCTGGCCATTGTCCAGATTCTGCATGCTCATGTAGCCTTTGTAGTCGCTACCGTAAATGATGTTCGGGTTCATGGGGTCGGGCGCCAAGTGGGCGCTTTCGCCAATGGACAAAGCATCCCAGTCTTTAGCAGAAATAGAGGAGCCATCGGTGCGGTGGGCAATGCGCACGCTGGTGTTGTCTTGTTGTGCGCCTAAAATCCGATAGGGAAAGTGATTGTCGGTAGTGACACGATAAAATTGTGCCGTGGGTTGGTTGTGGTAGGTTGTCCAGTTTTGTCCACCATCATTGGAGATTTGCGCGCCTCCATCATCAGCAATGGCCATGCGCATGTTGTTGTTGGGGTCAATCCACAAATCGTGGTGGTCGCCATGTGGTGCATCTTTCAGCTCAAATGTTTTCCCTCCATCTTTGGATACACCGTAGCTTACGTTCATCACCCATACTTTGTCTTCATTTTGTGTATCGGCATAAATACGGCAGTAATACCACGCGCGCTGCAATAGAGCACGGTCTTGATTGACACGCGTCCAATTTGCGCCTGCATCATCAGAACGATAGACACCGGGTGCTTCTGTGTTTTCGATAATGGCCCAAAGCCTGTTCGAGTTCTTTGAAGATACCGTCACGCCAACGATGCCATTCATTCCCTTCGGCATGCCGGGCTTGTCGGATAGATTTTCCCAGGTATCGCCTCCATCCGTACTCTTCCAAAGTTTTGAATCTGGCCCGCCACTGTCCATACGGTAGCCATTGCGTTTCATATTCCAAGTGGATGCGTACATGATGCGCGGATTGTTCGGGTCAAGAATCAAATCTCCAGCGCCAGCTTTATCGTTGATATATAGAATTCGTTTCCAGGTTGTGCCTCCATCCGTGCTACGATACACGCCTCGCATTTCGTTCGGCTTCCATAAATTCCCCAAAGCGGCCACGTACACCACATCAGGATTTTTTGGATGGATGCGAATGCGGGAGATATGACGTGAATCCGCAAGGCCGATATGCTTCCAACTCGTTCCTGCATCGGTTGATTTCCAAACTCCCCAGCCTGACGATACGTTGTTGCGCAGTGTCTGTTCGCCTTCGCCCACGTAAATTACATTCGGGTCGCTTTCTGCCACGGCCACCGCACCCACTGTGCCGCCAAAATACTTGTCGGTAATGTTTTCCCATGTCTGGCCCGCATCATTGGTGCGCCATACGCCACCGCCTACCGCGCCAAAATAGTAGAGGTTGGGATTATGCGGCACTCCTGTGACCGTACACGAGCGGCCACCGCGGTAGGGCCCCACTTCGCGCCAACGGATACCTGCGTAGAGGTTTTGATCAATGCTGGCAGAAGTGCTTTGAGGGACAGGTTTTTTCTGCGCTAACAGCGAAACAGAAGAAAACAAAAACAGAAAAGCGAAGAGATTTCTCATGGCATAGGTTTAATAACAAACGATTTAAGGAATTTTTAGCAGACATGGAATGGGTTTTTTATTGTCGGCATCTTTGGTGCTGCAACTAAAATATAGTTACATTTGTTGAATGAGTAGATTTGAGAAGGCGCTTGATCGACTTATTCGAAAACCTAAAGATTTTACTTGGAAAGAACTTCAAACAATTATGAAACATTTCGGATACCAAGAGTTTTCTGGAAGCGGTTCGGTCAGGAAATTTTTCAACCCCAAAACGGGTGCTTCAGTTCATTTGCATGAACCTCATCCAGAACCAACTATCAAAAGATATGCGCTGGAAATAATCATTGACCATTTAGTCGAACAAGGATTGATATGAAAAACGTATTAAGATACAAGGGGTACCACGGCTCAGTAGAGTTTAGCCCCGAAGACGGTGTTTTTTTTGGAAAGGTGATTGGCATTAAAGATGTAGTGACCTTTGAGGGTAAGACGGTTAATGAGATAACGAAGTCATTTCACTATGTGGTAGATGACTACTTAAAAACATGTAAACAATTAGGAAAGGAACCCGATAAAGAATTTAATGGCAGCTTCAATGTGCGCCTAAAACCACACTTACATAAACTGGCATCTATTCGCTCGTCAACTTTAAAAATATCACTTAATAAATTTGTTGAGCAGGCTGTAGAAAAAGCTGTGTCTTAAGGTTATTATGCCAAGTTGCTTTTTATGTTCCTATTAAGTACTGACA
>DHLV01000002.1:0-5920 GCA_002405445.1 Flammeovirgaceae bacterium UBA4659
GTTCCTTCGATTCTGGTGACCTCAATTTTAACCTTGGGTGTTGGCTTGTATTATTCGAGACAACATGACTACCTACCAGCTCTACTTCTGAGTCATGAAACATTTTTCATAAAATCAAGAGAAATAATAGGACTTGGGGTAGCGATGAGTGCTTGTAATACTTTGACACTGGTATGCGGTTACCTATTCAAAATCTACTTGGTGAAACAGGGGGGGGTTGTAGATGTAGGTTATTATAATGCCGGGTATTCAATATTCAGTACCTATGTAGGGATGATTTTTACCGCCATGGCTACGGATTTTTTTCCGCGCCTTAGTAGCACTAAAGATTCAACTTCGTTTAGCAACTCTGTTAATCAGCAGGGTGAAATAGCACTTTTAATCATGGGCCCTTTATTGATTATTCTTGTTACGTTCATTAATCAGGTCGTTAGCATGCTTTTTAGTGCTGATTTCTTGGCTATAGTTGGAATGCTTAAATGGTGTGTACTAGGTTTATTGTTTAAAGCGTTGAGTTGGCCACTTGGTTTTATTCTTCTTTCAAAGGGTGACTCAAGATTTTTTTTTCTGAGTGAATTGATTGCCAATGTGTATTTTCTAGCCTTCAACATGATCGGTTATTATGTTATTGGGCTTCAGGGCATTGGGATATCTTTTTTTGCCGCGTACATAGTTTATTTTTTGCAGGTCCTTTTAATTGCTCGCATGAAATATTCTTTTCGTTATGAAGTAAAAGTGATTCTTGTTTTTTGTGTGATGCTGACCCTATTAGCGATAATTGTCGTTTTGTCGTTTTTCTTACCGCTTTTTTATTTTTTCTTAATTGGAATAGTGTTGTTTTTATTTGCTTTTGTCTTCGCAGTTCGGAAAATAGATAAGCAAGTCCCCATTCTGCAAGTGATCAAAGAAAGATTTATCAATAGAAAATAGCATGAATGGTTTGATTTTTGAAAGCCAGCCCAGTCCAAAAGTGAGCGTAATTATAACGAGCTATAATCACGCTAAATTCATTGAGCAAGCGATCATGAGTGTTTTGGATCAGACATATGGGAACATTGAACTTATCGTTGTGGATGACGGCTCAACGGACAGCTCGCCTTCGATAATAAAAAGCTTGCAACTAAAACATTCTTTCAGGTTTCTTGAACAAGATAATCGAGGCTGCTCAAGTGCTGTTAATCATGGCCTAAGGCATGCCACGGGAGAATATATTGGATTCTTGGCATCAGATGATTACTATCATCCGGAGAAAATTAGCCAACAAATAACATATTATACACAGAATGATCATTTTGGATTCATCCATGCAGGGGTAATTACCGTTGATAAAAACGGAGATGAGATCAACAGAACTGATTTCGCGAGGGTGACGTGGGATAGTGGAAGAATATTTGAAACACTTCTGGATGGTTGTTTTGTATCGGCTCAAACAGTAATGACAAAGCGTAAAGTGTTGGATTCGGTTGGCTGTTTTGACGAGTCAATAGCGATCGAGGATTGGGATTTGTGGCTTCGGATTGCAAAGCATTACGATGTTGGGTTCCAGCAGTTGCATATGGCTTACTATCGCCAGCATGGGGCCAACACATATTTTTCCAAGAACCCGCAAAATGTTCTGAGAATGTGCAAGGCTGAGAAAGCTATTTTGGATAAATGGGTATCTGATCCGCAGTACAAAAAGATTATTGGGAAAAGAACTCTAACATGGTTTTACCGCTTGAGCCAAGTTAGTAGAATAGATGCGTCACAGTATTTTTTCCCGGCCGCTAGGTATTTTTATAGTCAGCTCTTCTGCAAGGGTCTATTATTTTTTTTCTTTGGAGATAGGTTGGTTCAAAAGTTGAGAAATATTCGTCTTCAAAATTAAGAGTAGACCGTTGATTAAGACCTCTTAATCTTATCAGTAGAAGTTTAAAGACAGTTCAAGAGTTTATTTTGAAAAAATTGTTGTCTTGTTGTGTTAAGGTTTGCATCCCAAATTCTGTTCTTTAATTGCGACCAGTTTATCCTGCGTACAATTGCAAATTGTGCCCCGTTTGTTGAACGTATTTTTATTCTGTATAGTCCGGAGCCGTGGAATGCCTACAATAAGGAAGCACCAAAACATTTTCCAAATAGGTCAAATCCAGCATTACTCAAATTGTCTCCCTATTTCCAAAAAATACAGTTGGTAGAGGGGGTATGGGAATCGGAGGAGGAGCAGAGAGAAGATTGTCGATTGATTGCACAAAGGCAGGGATTTGATTTTTTAATTGTGCAAGATGCCGATGAATTTTACACGGCCGAAGACTATCAAAAAAATCTGGCATTGATGAGAGCCAACCCAGGGTATGAAGTGTATCAGACCCCCTGGATTAATTTTTGGAAATCGGTGGGGTATGCTTTGGTGCACCGCCACCACTTGGGTGTAGAGAATACCATATATGGAACTTGCCCGCTGTTTGCGATAAACTTGAAAATGCCCGTTCATTTTGAGAGCAGGCGTGTTCCGCGCGCTGCCAAGAGCGTGTTTCGCCTCCCGGGCGTATGCCTGCACCTGTCATATGTTTTTTCAGACCTGGACTTGTTCACAAAAATCGGCACGTGGGGTCACGCCCACCAGGTGAACAAAAACTGGTTCAGGTGGAAGTGGCTGGCCTGGCACCCCGGCAAAAGAAATCTCAACCCCATCAGCTCGGTAGAGTGGCCCAGGGCCGTGCCCTACACGGGCCCCTTACCGCCCGAACTGAATGAATTTGTAAACCCACGCCATGTGTCCATTCAATTGAGCTGGTGCGATAGGCTGCACGAACGGCTGGACGATGCGGGGCAGTGGGTATTGTACTACCTGAAGAAGTGGCGGGCCAGCCTGCGGTAATATGCTGGTGGTACTGCCTACGTACAAACGATTAGATTGCCTGGGTTTGTCACTGCAATCGGTTTTTGATAACGAGCCTGTTCAGGAGCCGATGCGGCTGGTGATTGCCAACAATTACCCGCCTCACCGACAGGCGGTGGAAGAGATCGTGGCAGCTTTTGCACAGCACCCCAACTACGAGAAGTGGCACGTTGTTTTTCACCACTGGCCCGCCACGGTGCCCGCGGTAGACAACTGGTATGGTACTATAGCGCAATATGCTGCTGAGGGTGAAATTGTGCTGTTGCATGGCGATGACGATTTGCTGACGCCCTGGAGTTTGCGCCACCGCTACGAGGCGTTTCATGCCGGAGCCGGAGATTTGCTGTTGAGTGGCGTTAGCGGTAGTGTTACCTATTTGGACGGGGACAAGCTGCATTACCAGGGGGTAGCCCCGCTGCGCGATGCAGGAGCCGTGGTGCCATTGACGGCTGAAAACTTTGAGCCGTATGGCAATGTATTTATCGGCAGCCACACGTATCGACATACCGAAACGTTTAGACAGGCGATTCAGTTAGCGAAGAACTGGACCGATGGCCAAAGCTGGATTGACTACGACACACGCAACCTGATGTTTCCGTACTATCTGGTGCTTGCCATTTTTGAATTAAATGGGCGAGTGACGGGTGCCCGATGGCACGGATGCATCCGCGGCACCGCGCTGCACGAACGGTTGACGGCCCGGTTCAACGCCTCGTATGGTTGGAGCACGGGTTGGCTTTTGTGGTTAATGGTCGAGCGGCTGAAGGCCATTTCATTCAGGAATATAAATGTGACAGCTGTAGCTCAAAGCCTTTCGCGACAAGCGGCACAGTGGTATGTTACACTTTGGTTTGACCCTCGCGTGAACAAAAAAATATTGCGCAGGATGCGGGAAACATGCCAGCTGGAGGTGAGTTTTTCCGATTTTTTGTTTTCCGTTAGGGTGATGTTGGCGCAATGGCTGGGTTTGAAGGCGTGGGCACTGCGCAGGCAGATTAGCGGTGGTATATCGGTATACACCCATGGCTTTTTTTTGGCGGGAGTGAGAGATGGAGTATTGGCGTAACGAGGCATCAACGAGTTATAGGAAATGAAGCAGTGGCTGATCAGTTGTTACCGGTGGTTTTCAGCACTATTGGTTGATCCGTTGCGGCTTTGGGCACAGTACCGCGCGTTGCCGGTATACGTGCGAAATTATTTCACCTATCGAAGGATGAATCGCGGCCCCCAACGGTTTGAGGTGCAACAAACCCGCCTAATGTTTCAGACAGCCGACCGGTTTCTCCCTGCGGGTTCTATCCACCACCACTATTTTCATCAGGATCTGTGGGCCGCCCGAGCGATTTTTGTATCACAAACAGAAATGCATGTTGATGTTGGTTCGCGGTTGGATGGATTTGTGTCGCACGTGTTGCCTTTTTGCCGCGTAAAGTATGTAGACCTCCGCCCCCTGGAGGCAAATGTGCAAAACCTTGAGTTTGTCCAGGGTTCAATTACGCAGTTACCATTTGACAATGATTCGGTGCCCAGTTTAAGTTGCCTGCATGTGATTGAACACATTGGCCTGGGTCGCTATGGCGATCCGGTCGATCCGCAGGGGCACCAGGTGGCCGCCAGGGAGTTGCAACGCGTTTTGGCACCAGGTGGTAAGCTTTATTTCGCCACTCCGGTGGGCCGACAACAATTGTATTTTGATGCCCATCGCGTTTTTGACCCCGGCACCGTGTTGGAGATGTTCCATGGCTGGGAATTGGAGTCTTTCCATTTGATTGATGATCGAGCCACGGGGGTCCGGGAGGATATTGACTTTTTGCTGGCCCGCCAATGTACCTATGGGTGTGGCCTGTTTGTTTTTACGAAATGATCTACCTCTAGTCTATTTTTGATAACACGTAACACAACACAAATTCTAATCATACATGAAGGACGACAAAACAAAGATGATTGTAGTGGCCGGTGCAGGCGGTTTCATTGGCGGCCATTTGGTTCAACACTTATTGGAGAAAGGCTACACGCGCATCAGGGCCATAGATAAAAAGCCCCAACCGCAATGGTATCAGCGTTCGCATCAAGTGGAAAATCTGACACTCGATTTAAGTCTGCTGCCCAATTGGGTGGTGGCCTTGCAGGGTGCAGACGAAGTGTATAACCTGGCAGCCGATATGGGTGGCATGGGGTTTATTGAGAATAACAAAGCGTTGTGCATGCTTTCGGTGCTCATCAATACTCATTTGTTGATGGCGGCAAAGGAGGTAGGCGTCCAACGTTTTTTCTTTGCCAGCTCTGCCTGTGTGTATGCCGCAGGTAAGCAAACCGTGGCCAATGTAACAGCGCTGAAAGAAGAAGATGCGTACCCGGCTGAACCGGAAGATGGCTATGGATGGGAGAAACTTTTCAGTGAGCGCATGTGCCGCCATTTCCGCGAGGATTTCGGCATTGCTGCGCGCGTGGCACGCTACCACAATGTGTATGGGCCGCATGGTACGTATGCCGGGGGGCGCGAGAAAGCCCCCGCAGCCATTTGCCGTAAAATTGCGGAAGCTAAAATGACGGGCAAACATGAAATTGAAATCTGGGGAGATGGTGAGCAGACCCGAAGCTTTATGTATATCGATGACTGCCTCAAGGGCACATTTGATATTTTGCACAGCGATTGGGTGGAGCCCATTAACCTGGGCAGTCATGAGATGGTGTCCATCAATCAGCTGGTTGACATTGTCGAGGGCATTGCTGGCATCAAGGTAAAACGCACCTACAATCTGGATGCACCCAAAGGCGTTCGCGGCCGGAACAGCGACAATGAATTGATTAAGAAAGTCCTTAATTGGGAACCCTCCATTCGGCTGAAGGACGGGCTGTCGAAAACCTATGCCTGGATTGAGGCGGAAATGAAAGCCAACGGCAGTGCCGGTAGTGTAGTGAACTTGTATTAACCGATGGTGGGCAGCAAGATTTTTGGCGGCTTGGGTAACCAGTTGTTTTGTTATGCGGCTGCGCGGAGCCTGGCCATTAAAACCGAATCCAAACTGTATCTGGATTTGT
>DHLV01000002.1:6023-10486 GCA_002405445.1 Flammeovirgaceae bacterium UBA4659
AAACCGAATCCAAACTGTATCTTGATTTGTACTCCGGTTTCCGAAAAGACTATTACAAGCGCGCACCCGCTATTCAGTTATTCAATGTGCAGTGTACACCCGCCCCGCGATTGGCGCAGTTTCGCTTTCCGGGCGGAATCAAGCTTTTGGGCGCGTTACGCAGCTTTTCGCGTCATAGCAGGGCGGTGCACCGTTACTATTATTTTGAACATGATTATACGCGCTACGATGAGGGCTTGCTCCGGCAATCGGCCAGGCCGTTTGTATACCTAGACGGCTATTGGCAGTGCGAACGTTACTTCACCGACATTGCCGATGTGATTCGCAAGGAGTTTACGTTTGTGGCTGAACATGACACGGAAAACCGGGAGTGGGCCGCGCGGATTGGAGAAATCAATGCCGTGGCGTTGCACGCGCGCAGGCTGCATGGCGTGCCCAACCAAAAAAATGCGCAGCCCAAGGCGGGTATCCGTTCGCTTGATTTGGCGTACTATTTGAATGCCATGGAAGAGATCAGCCAGCAGGTTGAAAACCCGCATTTTTTCTGCTTCTCCGACTATCCGGAATGGTTCCAGGAAAATCTGAAAACCGATTTCCCGGTCACTTTTGTGACACATAATCAATACGGAGCCGACCGCACCCATGAAGACTTTTGGGTGATGAGCCGTTGTAAGCATTTCATCAATTCCAATAGCACGTTCAGTTGGTGGGCTGCGTGGCTAAGCAGCTACGAATCCAAAATGGTGATTGCCCCCGATTTAAGTTTTTGGGAGAATCAGGATATTGTGCCACCCGGTTGGCGCATGAGAACAGGAGCATGATTGGTTCATTTGCCATCTTGTTTGCAAGTTTTGTTGTTTTTTACCGCGTGATCCGCCTGGGCTCGTTGATTTTGATTATCATGGCTTTAGACACGACCGGTCAAGAGTTCAACGTGTTCTACGGCTATTATCTGATTGATGATTTTTTTGCCGAGAATTTCCGACATTTTGGGTTGATGCAGGAAGGTGACATTGATTTTATACTGCTCAACTTTTTAGTTTACCTCGCGGCCATTTGGGTGTGGGGCAAGGCAATGATTTCCTTTCTCAAATTGCCGACTGGTCAATTACGAGAACTTTCTGTTCACGATTTCTCCTTTTCACTAGATCGATTGGTGATGATATACTGTGGTGTATCGGTCATTTTTCTTGTCTCTGTCGAACTAAACAGTTTTGTTTCAAAGGTAATGAGACTTGCGTTTTACTACATCAGCTTTGTTCCTTTGTTGATTGGTTATTTTATCAAAGATATTCGAAAGCGTACACTCAATTTTTTCGGCTTTGTGGTGCTCTTTTTTGTGGCAGTGAATTTACTGGTGGGTAGTCGCGGATATATGGCGGTAATTTTTGTTACGATTACGTATGGGTTATTAGCCAACCGCAATAACAGAGATTTGATCAAGCCTTACTTGATAGGTTCGACAGTTGTAGTGGCATTGTTATTCCCTTTTCTTGGTTTTGTCGAGTTATTTAGATCGGAGCACGGCCGTATTGCTTATGAGGATATTGACCAACAGCGTATTGAGTTAATGGCCCGTGAGTTTGAAGATAAAAAGAAGTACGAAAAGAGCGGAGAATCGGGCTTCGCCAGGAACATTATTTGGCCAAACCTTTCAGTCATGCTAATGACTGGTAAGGAGGTTCCAGCGATCGGGTTTGACAATATTGAAAATGACTTGGCATTTATTTTTACGAATACTTTCTTGACCGGGAAGACAGTCGAGGATGCGCGAATAGAGTACATCGAAAAGCTATGGGGCACTGGGCCTGCCACTATCTACGGTTACGATGTATCCTTATCGAACAGCGTGGAATTCTCGGCCTTGGCGGATGGCATTTGGCGTTACGGCAATTTTGGATTTGTGTATAACGTGGTGCTGTTGGTCATCGTTGGGTTATCGATTGAGCGTTTATTAATCAACTATGCAAAGAATAGGGATGTGCCCTTGTGGCTAGTGCTGATTTCAGGAAATTCTTTTGTCATCTTCATTACCCTTGTTAATGGAGAACCGATGATTAGTATTATCAGGTCTTTATTATATTCTTTCCTGTTCTCGGTTCTGTTGTTTTTTGGCCTTCGCCCGTTCACCCAAAAAAGTTTGGCTTAGGATGTGCGGCATTTGTGGCATCGTTTCGAGTTCACCTATCGCCCGGCAAGGCTTGCCGGAAATTCAGCGGTTGATCGCCCACCGTGGCCCAGACGACCGAGGAAGTTGGCAAAATCAATACGTTGCTTTTGGTCATTTGCGTTTGAGCATCATTGATTTGTCAGACGGTGGACACCAACCGATGGCAGACTCGTTGACTGGATGTGTGATCATTTTTAATGGCGAGATATACAACTATTTAGAGTTAAAGCGAGAGTTGAGCACGGCACATGACTTCGTTACCAATAGCGACACCGAAGTTTTACTGGCTGCCTATGTTGCGTGGGGTATTCCGTTTTTGAATAGGCTGCGCGGCATGTTTGCATTGGCGATTTTTGACCCGCGCACAAAAGAGGTATTGCTGGCCCGTGATCGTGTGGGCATTAAACCGCTGTATTACAGACAAAAAGACAACGCGTTTTATTTTGCCTCGGAAATCAAGGCACTCATTGGGAAGTACCTTGGAACCCCCAGTGTGAATGCAACGAAGGCATCAGAGTTTTTGGTGGCGCGACAGCTAGATACCAATGATGAAACAATGTTTGAAGGCGTTAAGCAATTGATGCCAGGCCATTGGATGAGACTAAACGAAGCCGGAACCGTTTTGGGTTGTCAACCCTATTGGCAAATTCCTAAAGATGGCCAAAAGCTATTCAACCAGGAAGACCGCGCGGCACTGGTAGAGCAGATGGACCAGGTGATGATGCTCCATCTACGTTCAGACGTGCCTGTGGGTAGTTTTGTATCGGGTGGACTCGATTCAAGCACAGTGGCTTGTTTTGCCCTTCGCCACCAACCCAAGGGCAGTACGTTGCATACCTATTCCGCCATCTTGCCGGGAGGCAACCCGGAGAATGATTTGATCCCTCATGTAACCTCGTTGCCGTGCGTAACTCCTCATTTTTTTCAGCTAGATGGCGAGCATTTTTTTGATGAGCTGCCGAAAGTAATTTATTACCACGATGAACCTCTTTTGGATGGATCTATGTATTCGCATTATAAGTTGTGCGAATTAGCCCATCAACATGGGATGAAAGTACTTCTGTCAGGCGCAGGAGGTGATGAATTGTTTGGTGGCTACGCTAGCCATGTCAGTAGTTTTCTGGGGCGCACCTTACAACGCGGCCAATGGTGGCGTTTTTTAAAGACACTCAAACAGGTGACCTTGCAATCAGAGTATGGTTATGGTTATTTGGTGCAAAAAGGAGTTCAACAGGCACTGCCAGTTTCGCTTATCGCCAAGTTGAAAAATCGGGAGTTTAGAAACCAATTTCAACACATAAATTTGGATATCGCAATACCGCATTTCTACCACTTTACGGGTGATGCCTGGCGAACAAATATTTTGAACAATTATCTGAGTTGGACAGTACCACCGTATTTACATTATGAGGACAGAAATTCGATGGCATTTGGAGTGGAAATACGGGTTCCCTTTTATGATCATGTGCTAATGGAATGGGTCATGCAATTTGACGCAGCAAGTTTGATCAGAGGGAGAAGCAAATCTTTGATGCGAGATTCATTTAGGGGCATTGTGCCCGATGCCATTTTAGACCAGTCCGGGAAGTACGGCTTTCCACGCCCCATCGACAATTTGCTGAGGCGATCGGCGCGGAGCCGCGAACTGTACTTTGACTTGGTGCCGGACAATGCATTTTTTAAGAAGGCAGAAGCTGAAAAATTGGGTCATCGGTTTTTTCGAGGGCAAGCCGATTTGGGAGCCTTTTGGAGAGCATTATCATTTTCGTTGTGGCAGCAATCATTTTATGCGAATTCGTAAGATATTGTACGTGGGATCACTGAAGCATAGTGACACTAGTCAACACCGAATGCTGGCATTGAAAAAATTAGGTTATGAGGTGTTTACTCTCGATATAAATGAGTTTATTCCATCGGGTAGATTAAGACAATATGTCCAACATCGTTACGGCATTGGTAAAGGCATAGCCGATCTCAATAGGGCTTGTTTCAAGCAAATAGAAGAGTTAAGGCCTGACTTGGTTTGGGTCGACAAAGGGACGATGCTGAAAAAAGACACTTTGATTCGCTCAAGAACCATCACGAAATTTGTACACATTAATCCAGACGATCCATTTGGCTTGCATCGTGCGGGGCGGAGGTTGTTCTTGCAAGCTTTACCTTACTACGATGTTCATTTTGTTTCGCGGCCACAAAACGTCGCTGAATATAGGCTTGCAGGCGCTCGAAATGTATTTGAGTATGATCGTTCGTTCAGTGTAGAAATCCATCGCCCTTTTTCGGAAGAGGAAAT
>DHLV01000294.1:0-222 GCA_002405445.1 Flammeovirgaceae bacterium UBA4659
GCGGCCGCCAGTTCGCCACCGGAAAGTACGTAATCTCCAATGCTGATTTCCCTCGTGATCAGGTGCTCTCGCACCCGTTCGTCTACGCCTTTGTAATGGCCGCACAAAAAGATGAGGTTATTTTTTAAGCTCAACTCGTTTGCAATGGATTGGGTCAACCGTTCACCATCCGGACTCATGTAAATGATTTCATCATATGCACGAGCGGCTCGCAACGAACTG
>DHLV01000294.1:403-7942 GCA_002405445.1 Flammeovirgaceae bacterium UBA4659
ACCGCCAAACGCGTAGTCATCGGTTGAGCGGTGTTTGCTTGTGGCATACCCACGCAGGTCGTGTACGTGCACCGACACCAGGCCCTTTTCTTGCGCGCGTTTCAGTATTGAATCCCCAAACGGGCTCTCCAGCAGACGGGGCAAACATGTGATAATGTCAATGCGCATACCTCAAATGTCCAAAAAGCCTTCGGGCAAATCAACGACAATCAACTTTTTGGTTTTGTTGGTGCTAATGATGAACGGAGCATTTACCGGAATGAGCACTTGTTTTTCTTTGTATCGTACAGCGAGTAGCCTGTTTGGCCCGTTGGCCGATACTTCGGTAACCGAACCCAACAGCCCTTTGGCCTTGTCTTCTATATTGAACCCGATCACTTCGTCATCGTAAAACTGACCGCGCTTCAACTTCGGGCGTATGGATTTGGGCAGGTAGATGTTACAACCTTTCAGCGATTCCGATTTTTCTGCGGAGTCGACTTCTTCAAACTTGAAGAAGGTTTTGTCGCCCCGGTCGGAAAATGCCTCGATAAAAAACGGGACTAAACTGTTTTTGAATTCGATCAACAGCGAACCGACCTCATGCAGGTCAATCGGCTCGGTGAGGATGGCAGTAACCTCACCCCTTAAGCCGTGCGGCCGGGTGATGTAGCCAACTTTGTAACAATCCCCTTTTTCCATTTTATAGATAACAAAAATGCCATCACCGCTGGGGCAATGGCATCTTGTGTGATGGTTGGTCCACTTATGCCTGAGATTCAGCAGCGGGAGCTTCGGTTGCTTCAACAGCAGGTGCAGCGGCAGCCTCTTGTTTCTTGCGGATTGCCTCTGCTCTTGCCTCCCGCACCTTCGACTCAGCCTCTTTGCGTGCTTTTGCAGCGTCCAATTTTGTCTTGCCAACATCCGCAGTTTTTGCCTGAATCTTTTGTTGTTTCACTTGAAGCCACTCAGCCAACTTGGCATCGGCTGCTTCTTGCGTTAGTGCGCCTTTGTTTACACCGATTTGCAGGTGACGCTTAAACATGATGCCCTTGTAAGACAACATTGCCCTGACCGTATCAGAGGGCTGCGCGCCCACCATCAACCAATAAAAAGCTCTGTCTTCGGCCAGCTCGATGGTGGCGGGAACGGTGCCCGGATTATAGGTCCCGATTTTTTCAATAAACTTGCCATCGCGGGGAGCGCGTGCATCTGCTACTACTACATCGAACAGCGACAACTTTTTGCGTCCTCTGCGGGCTAATCTGATCTTTACCATTTTGAAGTTTTTTAATGTTGGATCTCGTCCGTTTTTAAAAGGATGGCAAAAGTAGACTTTTTCGATTGATTTGCCAACATATCCACAAAAAATCCAGCAAATCGCCAATTAGTTTTGAAAGCGGATGGATGCGCCAAGCCAGGAGATGCGGAAAGTCTGAAAATTTTTATATTTGCGTAAGCGGTTATTAGGTTTTTTAATATCTACAACCACAATTACATTTACTTTCTTTTCAAGGCAAAGAACCTATGGACAAGTACAGTTATGTTTCAAATGCTGAGACGGGATACCTCGATCAGCTTTATCAATCGTACAGGCAGGACCCCGCATCAGTCGATCCTTCGTGGCAGAAATTTTTTGAGGGGTACGATTTCTCTTTGCAGCGGTTTGGCGACAATGGGCAAACTGCCGGTACAGAAAGCCCAAACATCAAGGAAACGTATGTGCGCACGCTCATATTCGCTTACCGCTCATTTGGCCACCTCAAGTCCAACACTAATCCCGTGCGAGAGCGCAGAGATCACGGGGTGCAACTGGATCACACCAAATTTGGTTTAACCGATGCGGATTTGGACACTGAGTTTGATGTGGCCGCTGAGATCGGCATGCCCAAGTCTACCCTTCGGAAGATCATCGAGCGATTGAAAATGCTGTATCTCGGCACGATTGGGTTTGAATATAACTTCATTCGCAACGATGCTGTCCGAAATTGGTTTTTTGAGAAAATCGAGAAGGAATACTTCCAATACAGCCCCAGCCAGGGAGAGAAAAAGAGGATTTTGGGCAAGCTGAATGATGCGGTGGTATTCGAAAACTTCTTGCACACGAAATTTTTGGGGCAAAAGAGGTTTAGTTTGGAGGGTGGAGAAAACACCATCCCGGCACTGCAGACAATCATCAATAAGTCGGCAGAGTTAGGGGTAAAGGAGGTGGTAATCGGTATGGCGCACAGGGGTCGCCTCAACGTGCTCACCAATATTTTGGGCAAAACGTATGAGCAATTGTTCACTGAGTTTGAGGGCAACGTGAATCCTGACTTGACGATGGGCGATGGTGACGTGAAGTATCACCTGGGTTATGCCTCGCACATTGACACACCCTCGGGCAACAAAATTTATTTGAAGCTGACACCCAACCCCTCTCACCTGGAGGCAGTGAACCCGTTGGTGGTCGGTTATACCCGCGGCCAAATTGATGACGAATACAAAGGCGACATATTCAAAGCCTTATCAATTTTGATTCATGGCGATGCAGCCATAGCAGGGCAAGGCATTGGTTACGAAGTAATCCAAATGTCGGGGCTGCCCGGCTATACCACGGGTGGAACCATCCATTTTGTGATCAACAATCAGGTTGGATTTACAACCGACTACGATGACGCGCGCACCAGTATCTATTGCACCGATATTTCCAAAATCGTAGATGCCCCGATTTTGCACGTGAATGGTGATGATGCCGAGGCGATGACTTTCTGTGCCAATCTGGCCGTGGAGTATCGTCAAAAGTTTGGGAAAGATATTTTCATTGACATGCTGTGCTACCGCAGGCATGGGCACAACGAAAGCGATGAGCCCAAATTTACACAGCCCAAGTTATACAATTTGATTGCAAAGCACCCCAATCCGCGAGAAGTATATGTAAAGAAGTTAGTTGAAAGAGGAGATGTGGATGCCTCGCTTGCAGATGAGGTGGACAAAAATTTCCGCAGATTGTTGCAAGAGCGATTGGATGAGGTAAAGCAGAAGCCACTTCCTTACAAGCCTCAGAAAATTGAAGAGGAGTGGGAAAAGATGCGCAAGTCGAAACCTTCTGATTTTGACCAGTCGCCCGATACCAGTGTAAAACAGGCGCTCATTGATAAAGTGGCGAAGGCACTCACCACCATTCCGGAAGGCTTTAAGCCTTTAAAGCAAATTGAAAAGCTGCTGAAAGACAGAGGCACTGCCTTCTTTGAGACCAAACAGTTGGGCTGGGCCGAGGCGGAGTTGTTGGCGTACGGCTCGCTGCTGGCACAGGGTGTGCCTGTACGGATGAGCGGGCAAGATGTGAAACGAGGAACGTTTAGCCATCGGCACGCTTATTTTTTTGATGCCAACACCAACCAATCGTATTGTGGTTTGGATCACATTGACAAAGGCCAAAAGAAATTCAGTATCTACAATTCTTTATTGTCTGAGTTTGGCGTGCTGGGTTTTGAGTATGGATATGCGATGGCAACGCCTCATGCATTGGTGGTGTGGGAAGCTCAATTTGGTGATTTTGCAAACGGTGCACAAGTGATGATTGATCAGTTCATTTCCAGTGCCGAATCGAAATGGCAACGGATGAACGGGCTGGTCATGCTGCTGCCGCATGGATATGAGGGGCAGGGGCCGGAGCACTCCAACGCGCGTCCTGAGCGCTTCTTGCAACTGTCGGCTGAGTACAACATGATTGTATGTAACCCTACTACGCCCGCCAATATTTTTCATTTGCTGCGCAGGCAGGTAACATGGGATTTCCGTAAACCATGCATTGTGTTTTCACCCAAGTCATTGCTCCGCCATCCGCAGGTGATTTCACCAGTCAAGGATTTTACCAACGGTGTGTTTCAGGAGGTAATTGATGACCCCAACGTAAACGCCAAAGATGTTAAGAAGGTGGTGTTGTGCACGGGTAAGATTTACTACGATTTGCTGGAAGCACAAATGAAGAAAAAGAAAAACGAAGTTGCTTTGGTTAGAATCGAGCAGTTGCACCCTTTTCCTGAAAAGCAATTGAGTGCGGTATTAAAGAAATATCATGCTGACGGCAAGTCGGGCAAAGGCGTAAAGCTGGTATGGGCTCAAGAGGAACCTGCCAACATGGGGTATTGGTCTTTTGTGCTGCGGTACATGAGCGGTTTAGAATTGGTATCGCGCAAGGCAAGTGCATCGCCAGCCACGGGGTTCAAGAAAGTGCATGATGCGGAGCAGCAAAAAATTGTATCTCAGGCGCTGGAGGTTTGAAGTAAAAAAATTTATAACTTTTGAATATGTCGCAACAAGTTAAAGTGCCCGCAGTGGGCGAGTCCATCACAGAAGTTACCATCGCCAACTGGCTAAAGAAAGATGGTGATGTCGTAAAAATGGACGAGGTGATTGCCGAGCTTGAGTCGGACAAGGCCACCTTTGAATTAACTGCGCCCCAAGCTGGTATACTCAAAATCGCCAAACAAAAAGGCGAAGTGGTGCCCATTGGCACCGTAATTTGTGAACTGGCAGATGGAGCCGCTGTTGCTGCGCCACCCGAAACAAAATCAACTTCTCCTTCTCAAACCAATACAACTACTGCTCAACCTATGAAAACAACGGGTGCCATCAAAGAAATGAAAGTGCCGGCTGTAGGCGAATCGATCACCGAGGTGACCATCTCCACGTGGCTTAAAAAGGAGGGTGACTATGTAAGGTTAGATGAAGTGATTGCTGAGGTAGAATCTGATAAGGCAACCTTTGAGTTACCCGCAGAAGCAAATGGAATTTTACACATCATAGCAAAAGAAAAAACAACTTTGCCAATCGGAGGATTGATTTGCAAGATCGAAGTGACAGAGGGGGCTCCCGCTGCAGCTGCTGCTTCCGCCACTCCAACACCCGCTGCTGCGGCACCAGCAAACCAGCCATTGTCTTATGCTGCCGGCACACCGTCTCCATCTGCTGCAAAAATTTTGGAGGAAAAGGGAATGTCGGCCCAAGGGGTTGCCGGCTCGGGCGTGGGCGGCAGGATCACCAAAGAGGATGCACTGAAGGCACAACCTGGTACTACCGCCAAAGAAACAAAACCGGCTCCGGCTTCGGCACCTGCTGTGGTCACTTCTGGCGGAAGCCGCAACGAAAGAAGGGAAAAGATGACTTCATTGCGCAAAACGATTGCCAGGCGATTGGTGGCCGTGAAGAATGAAACGGCTATGCTCACAACCTTTAACGAGGTAGATATGAAGCCTGTAATGGACCTTCGCACAAAGTATAAAGAGCAATTTAAAGAGAAGTATGGGGTGGGCTTAGGCTTTATGTCTTTTTTTACCAAAGCTGTGTGTGCTGCCTTAAAAGAATATCCTGCGGTAAATGCATCAATTGATAAAGATGAAATTGTGTACCACGATTATTGCGATGTGTCAGTGGCCGTATCAACACCACGCGGTTTGGTAGTACCGGTAATCCGAAATGCAGAATCATTGAGCATGAATCAAATTGAAAGTGAAATTGTGCGCCTGGCCGGCAAAGCCCGTGATGGAAAACTGTCGATTGAAGAAATGAGCGGTGGAACATTTACCATTACCAACGGAGGCGTATTTGGGTCGATGCTTTCTACCCCCATTATCAACGCACCACAGTCAGCGATTTTGGGCATGCACAACATTGTAGAGCGCCCCGTGGCCATCAAAGGTGAGGTAGTAGTAAGGCCGATAATGTATTTGGCTCTCTCATACGATCACCGCATTATTGATGGACGCGAATCCGTGAGCTTTTTGGTGCGGGTGAAGGAAATGTTGGAAGATCCGGGAAGGTTGATATTAGGTGTATAAATTGATTATTAATTTGAATTCATAAAGTCATGCAATACAACGTCATTGTCATTGGTTCGGGCCCGGGTGGGTATGTCGCTGCCATTCGGTGCGCACAACTTGGCATGAAAACAGCCATTGTGGAAAAATATAACACACTGGGTGGTACCTGCCTCAATGTCGGATGCATTCCTTCTAAAGCCCTGCTTGATTCGTCTGAACATTTCCATAACGCTGCACATACTTTCAAAGAACATGGCGTTGATATCTCGGAACCAAAGGCAAATATCAAGCAAATGATTACCCGAAAGGCAGGCGTGGTGAAAGCCAACGTAGACGGTATAGCATTCTTAATGAAGAAAAACAAAATTGATGTGCACACCGGTGTTGGCGCCTTTTTAGATAGGAATACCGTTAGTGTAACGGCTGCTGATGGCAAAACGTCCAACATCACCGCAGACAGTATTATTATCGCTACCGGCTCGAAGCCGACTCCCCTGCCTTTTGCACCATTCGATAAAAAGAGAATTATCTCAAGTACAGAAGCATTGGAACTTCAAGAAATCCCCGGGCACCTCATTGTTGTTGGTGGCGGTGTGATAGGGATGGAACTGGGCTCAGTATATGCACGCATCGGCTCAAAAGTCTCTGTAGTCGAGTTCATGGACAGCTTAATCCCTACGATGGATGCCACCATGGGCAAGGAATTACAGAAGGCCACCAAAAAACTAGGTATCGATTTTTACCTCGGCCATCAAGTGACAGCCGTGGAAAACAAAGGTAAGGAAGTTGTGTTGAAGGCAGAGCCGAAAAGCGGTGGAGCTGGCATTGAGTTAAAAGGCGATTATTGTTTGGTGAGTGTGGGCCGCAGGCCTTACACCGATGGTCTCGGATTGGAAAAAGTTGGCATTGAGCTAGACCGAGGTAAAATTGTAGTAGACGACCACTTGAAGACCAAGGTGGACAACATATATGCCATTGGTGATGTGATCCGTGGTGCTATGCTCGCGCACAAAGCCGAAGAAGAAGGTGTGTATGTTGCCGAGCGATTGGCAGGGCAGAAGCCTCATATCAATTACCTGCTGATTCCGGGTGTTGTGTACACTTGGCCTGAAGTGGCTAGCGTGGGTTACACCGAAGAGCAGTTGAAAGAGCAAGGTCGTGCATATAAGGTTGGCAGTTTTCCATACAGGGCGCTGGGTCGCGCCCGTGCATCGATGGACTTAGATGGCTTAGTAAAAATATTAGCCGACAAAAATACTGATGAAATTTTAGGTGCCCACATCATTGGCGCCCGTGCTGCCGACATGATTGCCGCAGGGGTGGTGGCAATGGAATACCGCGCTGCCGCGGAAGATGTGGCCCGTATGAGCCACGCACACCCGACCTACATGGAAGCCTTTAAGGAAGCCTGTTTGGCAGCAACGGCAAACAGACCGATTCACATGTAGCGCTTGTCTTAAAAATGGTGTGTTCAGATATTTGCGTATTACGCATGGCCGATTTTGAAGTCAATGCCCAGCGTGAGTTTAGGCAAAAAATCAAGCTTGGCAAAATAGCACCAGGCGCAGGAAATTTCCGGAGGGTATTCGTGAGATGCGCCCCAGTATCCTTTTTAGCGGCACCTTAACCAAGTGAGCAAAACCTGACATCAGACACCATCTACTTGTGTTTCGATTTTTGTAAAAGCTGAAAATTTTCTTCGGTGGTTTGTGCACCAGGAGTGTGGGTTAAACCTTCTTCCTGAGTTCCTCGCTGG
>DHLV01000241.1:0-17989 GCA_002405445.1 Flammeovirgaceae bacterium UBA4659
ACGAAAAACGGTAACATCGGGGCGTGGGCTGGTGTTGGTGTTGCAAAACAGATTCAACGGTCTGTGGCTGTTTTTGCCGAGGTACGAGGGGAGGCATCTTCCGGATATGGTGCGCGCGGTGGCCCAAACCGTTTGGGGTCTTTACCAACTTATTTCTCTGTAGTATTTGGTATTTCACTGCAATAAGTGTAAGTCAAGGATGCGCTATCAAAACGCGAATATTAAAACCCAGTTGCACGCCTCACTTTCGCCAGCGTAACGGCTGCGATCTCTTTTGCGCGCTGCTCACCTTTCTGTAGTTTTTTTTCTAACTCCGTCAGATTTGCCATGTAGAAGTTAAATGCTTCTCGTTCTTTCGCATACTTTGCAATCAACAATTCAAACAACTCTTGCTTGGCATGTCCATATCCAAAATTTCCGGCCAAGTATTTTTGTTTCAGTGCTTCGGTTTGTTGTGCGTTGGCAACCAATTTGTAAAGGGCAAACACATTATCGTTGTCGGGATTTTTAGGTGCCTCCAGAGGGGTGCTGTCTGTTACAATTGACATGATCTGCTTGCGCAGTTCTTTGTCGGGCAAAAAAATGTCGATGATATTCCCGTACGATTTGCTCATCTTTTGTCCATCTGTTCCGGGGATGGTCATCACGGCTTCCTCAATTTTTGCTTCCGGCACCACAAAAGTTTCCCCGTAAGTATTGTTAAAACTGCTCGCTATGTCGCGAGCCATTTCCAAATGTTGCCGTTGATCTTTGCCTACTGGCACCACATCAGCATCATACATCACAATGTCTGCCGTCATTAACACCGGGTAGGTAAAAAGCCCTGCATTTACATCCGCAAGTTTCTCGGATTTCTCTTTGAACGAGTGTGCATTGGCCAGCATCGGAAAAGGCGTGAAGCAACTGAGGTACCAGGCTAGTTCGCACACCTCTGGCACCCTGCTTTGCCTGTAGAGCAAGTTCTTTTCGGTATTAAACCCGCAGGCCAACCAGGCAGCGGCAACAGCGTTCACGTTTTCGATTCGTTGCCTGGCATCTTTGATGGTTGTGAGCGAGTGCAAGTCGGCAATAAAGAAGAGCGATTCGTTGTCCGGATGTTCCGACAGTTTGATAGCGGGGATGATGGCACCCAACAAGTTGCCCAGGTGCGGCCTGCCGCTGCTTTGTATTCCGGTAAGTATGCGAGACATGGGCGTAAAGATAGATTTTAGATTTGTGATTTTTGATTCTAGATTTGTGCTTGCACGTTAAAAAATGATGAGACGGATTCTTCTGTTTTACTGGATGGTGATGGCTCACTGTGCTTTTGCACAATTGGCAGAGCCGATTCAATTTGCCGAGAAAATCCACGACTTTGGCGAAATTGTTGAAACTAAGGGCTTGGCCGTTTTCGATTTCACATTCATCAACCGCGCCACGCGCCCAGTAAAGATCATGGCCGTGCAGCCCTCGTGTGGGTGCACCACCCCCGATTGGACAAAGAGCCAGGTACTTCCTGGAAGCACCGGATTTATTCGTGCCAGCTACAACCCCAAAGACAGGCCGGGGTATTTCGACAAAACACTTGCCGTTACAACCGATCTTGACGTAAACCCTATCATCCTGCGCATCAAAGGGAATGTTGTTAACACCCAATCGGAAAGCAAAGACGTGCCCTATGACCTGGTGGTTGAAAACGGCCAGTTGTTGCTCCGAAACAGTTCTTTTAATGTCGGTAAAGTCTATGTCAACAAAGATCCTTTGTCCACCGAGTTTCCTGTATTCAATCGTGGCAAAGACACCCTCAGTATTTTGGGCATTGTTACTCCGCCTCACATCAAGGTGACGGTGGCGAAAAAAATCGCTCCATCAGCGAAGGCTTCCATCCGAATTACTTATGATGGGCGCATGAGGAACCAGTTTGGATATTTGTCGGATAATATTCTGTTAAAAACCAGTGACGAGTCTCAACCGGAGAAGTCGTTTTCGGTGTATGCCACAGCTGAAGAAGCGTTTGCGCCACTATCACCCCTAGAGCAAGCCACGGCACCTGCGTTCAAACTTGACACCTATTCAGTTGATTTTGGCACTGTTCGTTCAGGGGCTCCGGAAGAGCGGAGTGTAACCTACAGGAATGCAGGAAAAAAGCCACTCGTCATCCGGCACATACAAAGCAACTGCACTTGCTTAACCATTCAGCCGGGTGCCAATATGTTGAAGCCAGGTCAGCTTGCCACGCTACAGCTTACGTTCAACCCCGAGGGTCGGGTGGGTCTTCAAAATAAAGCGATTACCATCTACACCACAGACCCAATAATCCCGGTGCAGCGGCTATTGGTGCGCGCCTTGATTGACTGACGATCGCGTGATGGAGGCGCGTCACACAACAAATATTCATGGAGCTAGCGCACTGCTTTTGGCTTCTTTTCATAACTTGTGCCGAGTTTCAATAGTTTTTACTTACAATCTGTAAATCAATTATTTACATAAAATATCATGAATATCCTTGTGTGTGTTTCCCATGTGCCTGACACAACCTCTAAAATAAGCTTTATTAACAATGCAACGAAGTTCGATACCAATGGTGTTCAGTTTATTATCGGCCCGTACGATGATTACGCTTTGGCACGCGCCATTGAGATCAAAGAGGCAAATGCCGGCACCACGGTGACTGTCTTAAATGTTGGCCTGGTTGATACCGAGCCGACCATTCGCAAGGCGCTGGCCATTGGTGCCGATGATGCCATCCGCGTAAATGCAGAACCCACAGACTCGCATTTTGTAGCCGCCCAAATTGCAGCGCATGCACAAGGGTATGACTTGGTGCTGATGGGCCGCGAGTCCATCGATTATAATAGTGGCGTAGTACATGCGATGGTGGGAGAGATGCTGGGTATCCCATCAGTCTCGCCCGTGATGAAGTTGGACTTAGATGGCACTACTGTCAAGATGCAGCGCGAGATTGAGGGCGGCAAGGAATCAGTCGAAGCATCGCTGCCGTTGGTGGCCGGCTGCCAAGAGCCGATTGCCGAGTGGAAGATACCGAATATGCGTGGCATTATGTCGGCACGCACCAAACCTTTGAAGGTGGTGGATCCAATCGCTGTTGAGGCATCTGTCAAAGTTCAAAAATTTGAACTGCCCCAGGCCAAAGGTGCCGTGAAGATGATTAGCGCAGACAACGTTGCCGAATTGGTAACAAGGCTAAAGACTGAGGCAAAAGTCCTTTGATTGTGAACATGAATAACATCAGCATCAGTAGGTAAAAATGACATCATTAAATCACAGATAACACCATGGCAACATTAGTTTTTGTAGAAGTTTCAGATGGAAAAGCGAGGAAGACCTCGCTGGAAGCCTTGGCCTATGCTCACCAGATGGGTGCGGGCGTTACGGCTGTAGTGATGGGAACGGCCAGTGCCGGTGAGTTGGAGTTGTTGGGTAAATATGGCGCTCAAAGGGTGTTGCATGTGGCTGACGCACGCTTGGATCATCCGGCCATTCAGGCGTATGCCCACGTGTTAACCAAGGCTATGCAAGATGAAAATGCAGACGTGCTGGTGTTGGCCAACTCAAGTTTGGGTACGCCAGCAGCAGCGAAGGTTGCCATCAAAATGAATGCAAGTTTTGCATCTAACGTGGTGGACTTGCCTGCCCCCGGGTTTGTTGTGAAGCGCAGCATCTATACAGGCAAAGCGTTTTCGCTGGTCGAATTGAAAAACCAAAAGAAAGTTATTGCTATCAAGAAGAATGCAGCAGAGGCAAAGGATATCGGTGGCACTGCGCAAGTGGTGCCGTATTCGGTGTCGTTGGGTGATGCGGACTTCAACACCAAAATAACCGGCACTGAAAAAGCGACAGGAGACATTCTTTTGCCGGAGGCAGAAATTGTAGTATCGGGCGGGCGAGGCATGAAAGGCCCTGAGCACTGGGGCATACTCGAAGAGTTGGCTAAAACGCTGCGTGCGGCAACGGGCTGCAGCAAACCCGTTTCTGATATGCACTGGCGCCCACATCACGAGCATGTGGGGCAAACAGGAGTGAAGGTGGCGCCACAACTGTACATCGCAATAGGTATTTCGGGGGCCATCCAGCATTTGGCAGGTGTGAACTCGAGCAAGTGTATTGTCGTCATCAACAAAGATGCCGATGCGCCATTTTTCAAAGCAGCAGATTATGGTATAGTAGGGGATGCCTTTGAGGTGATCCCAAAACTAACGGAAGCGATCAAAGCAATGAAGTAGAATCCAAAGACCCAATCACGTGCGCTGTCAAGCGCTGGTTATTGGGTTGCAACTTTTTTTGTACTTTTCAACTTTATCAGCGATAGTGAAGAAAATAAAACTGGAAATTCTCGGCCTCTCGTCAAGCCAATCACAAACAGGCTCGTTTGCATTGGTGCTGGGTGAAGTGGGCGGCAACAGGCGTTTGCCCATCATCATCGGTATGTTCGAAGCGCAGGCCATTGCGATTGAGATCGAAAAAATCACCCCCAACCGGCCGATGACACATGACTTATTCAAGTCGTTCTCCAATAGCTTTCATTTTCAAGTAGAAGAGATTGTGATCTCTGATTTGAAGGAGGGCGTATTTTTTGCAAAAATCGTATGCAGCGATGGTTTGAAGAAAACTGAAATCGATGCACGCCCGTCTGATGCCATTGCCATCGGATTGCGCTTCGATGCCAACATTTATACCTACGAGTCCATTCTGGCGGAAGCCGGAATAGTGCTCACCGACCAGGAAGAAGAGGAAGAAAAAGGAAAAGAAAAAATTCAATCCAAGCCTGAGAAAACACGGGCAAAAAAGGAAACATCAAAGAAATTAGAAGACTACAAGAATCTGAGCGTTGACAAGTTGAAGGAGCTACTAAAGGATGCGCTGGACAAAGAGGACTATGAGAAGGCTGCTAAGATTCGGGACGAGTTAGGCAAGCGCAATTGATGTTGAGTCGTAGCGAGCAACCAGGAAACATTTCATGAATTATCTCCGCGCAGCCGTTGGCCTCCTTTTTATCGTTGGTATTGCTTACCTGCTATCGGGCAATCGCAAAAAAGTTGATTGGCGCTTGGTGTGCATCGGCATCGCGTTCCAATTGGTGATTGGTTTAGCCATTGCCAAGGTTGGTTTTGTGCGGGTGGTGTTTGAGTTCATCAGCGACAAATTCGTGACCTTCCTCGGTTTTGCCCGCGAAGGATCTTCGTTTGTTTTTGGATCACTCGCCTCCAACACATCGAGCACCGGTTTTATCTTTGCCTTTCAGGCGTTGCCCACCGTCATTTTTTTCTCTGCTATCACTGCAGGTTTGTACTACCTGGGTATTCTGCAAAAAATAGTCTTTGGCTTTGCGTGGCTCATGACGAAAGCCATGCGCCTGTCAGGCAGCGAGAGCTTGTCAGCAGCAGCAAATATTTTTATGGGGCAAACCGAAGCGCCATTGCTGGTGAAACCTTTCATCGCGAAAATGACCAACTCAGAGTTATTCTGTTTGATGGTGGGTGGCATGGCCACGCTGGCGGGCAGTGTGCTGGCCACTTACGTGGGATTGCTCGGTGGCAACAGCCAGGAAGAGAAAACACTTTTCACAACTTACCTGTTGTGCGCCTCCATCATGAATGCGCCCGCGGCCATTGTTTTGGCGAAGATATTCTATCCGCAAAATGAACCCGAAAAGATCGATAGCGAATTGAAAGTAAACAAAGAACAAATCGGTGTAAACCTGGTGGATGCCCTGGCATCTGGTGCCTCAGACGGATTGAAGTTGGCCTTGAACATTGGCGGTATGCTGATCGCATTTATCGCTATCATCTATGCGGTAAATTGGGTGCTCGTTGATTTTGTGGGCGCGATCACCGGCCTGAACGAATTTGTTAAAGCAAGCACCAACGGTGCATTTGATGGTTTTTCTCTGCAATACATCCTGGGCCAGGTGTTTCGGGTGTTTGCGTTTATGATGGGCGTGGACTGGCAGCAGACACTGGGTGTGGGCAGTTTGCTGGGGCAGAAGATGGTGATTAACGAGTTTGTCGCTTATGTAGACCTTTCGAAAATGAAAGCAGCCGGGCTTTTGGACGAAAAGTCGATTCGAATCGCCACCTATGCGTTATGCGGTTTTGCGAATTTCAGTTCTATTGCCATTCAGATCGGTGGCATTGGTGGTATGGCGCCCGGCCGGCAAGGCGACCTCTCGCGCATGGGCTTCAAAGCCATGCTCGCTGCCTCTTTGGCTACCATGATGACGGCTACCATTTCGGGAGCGATTTTCTAGCAGTACCACTTGCGGCTCGGCAGTCCAAGTGGCGCCTATTTTTTTTTCAAAATCTTCTTCAAAATAGGAGGCATTTCCTATCTTGAAAGCCTAAACTGAACTATGCAAAAGATTGTCATCCCGCTGTTGGCGCTCAGTGTTTTGGCCTGCAGTACTCCCAAAGAAAAAATACCTGATACTCCCGCTATGGCCGGCTCTACTCAAAAGATGGTGGTCTACCAAATGATGACCCGCTTGTTTGCTAACACCAACACTACCAACAGGTTCTACGGAACGGTTGAAGAGAACGGGGTGGGGAAGATGAACAACATCAATGGAGCCGCACTGAAGGGCATCAAAGACCTGGGCGTGACCCATGTTTGGTACACCGGTGTGATTGAACATGCCCTCCTTACCGATTACTCAAAACACGGGATTCCCCCCGATCACGCGGATGTGGTGAAAGGCAGAGCCGGCTCACCCTATGCCATCAAAGACTATTATGACGTAAACCCCGACTTAGCAGTAGATGTGGCCGGGCGACTCCGCGAATTTGAGGACCTGGTGAAACGAACGCATGAGCAAGGTTTGAAAGTAATCATCGATTTTGTTCCGAATCATGTGGCGCGTTCCTACAAATCAGACGCCAGGCCGGCAGGCACTAAAGACTTGGGTGAAGGAGATGATGTAACAGTGGGCTACAAAACCACCAACAATTTTTATTACTTGCCCGGCAAGCCATTTGTTGCACCTGTGCGTGCACCGCAGCCGGAAGCCCCCAAGTCGGCAGGTAAGTTCAGTGAAAATCCCGCCAAGGTAACGGGCAATAACCAGTTTACCGAGGCCCCCACCATCGGAGATTGGTTTGAGACCGTTAAACTGAACTATGGCGTGGATTACCAAAATGGCGAGAAGAAAAACTTTGACCCCGTGCCCGACACGTGGCAGAAGATGCGAGATATTCTCGTTTACTGGGCAAACAAGAATGTAGACGGATTCCGGTGTGACATGGCCGAAATGGTGCCAGTTGAATTTTGGCAATGGGTTATTCCACAAGTGCAGCAAGTGAACGCGCAAATTGTATTCATCGCAGAGATTTACAACCCTGGCCAGTACAGAAACTACCTGACCAACGGCAAGTTCGATTTTTTGTACGACAAAGTGCAACTGTATGACACCCTCAGGCTGTTGGTCAATCAAAAAGCACACACCGATGGCATCGCCAAAATCCAGGAGAGTTTGAGCGGCATCAACCAAAACATGCTGCATTTTTTGGAGAACCATGATGAGCAGCGGTTTGCCTCTTCGTTTTTTGCAGGCGATGCATGGAAGGCCGTGCCGGCCATGGTAGTCAGTGCTTGCATCGATGAAGGCCCCATCATGATTTACTTTGGCCAAGAGGTGGGTGAGCCGGGTGCCCAGGCAGAAGGATTTTCCGGTGATGACGGGCGCACTACCATGTTTGATTACTGGGGAGTTCCAAACCATCAGAAATGGGTGAACAACTTACAATATGACGGTGGCCAGCTAAGCGATGAACAAAAACAATTGAGGCAATTTTATGGCGACATATTGACGCTCGCCTCCACCAACCCAGCGATTGTGCAGGGCAAGTATGCAGACCTGACCATCTTTAACCGGCAAAAAGGAAACCTCTCACCGTTGGTGCATGCGTTTGTACGCTACCGGGGAGACGAGAGGATCATCATCATCTCAAATTTCAACACCAAAACCGAGAGCGCCAAAATACAGTTTCCCGAATCGCTGGCGAAGGAGTTGGACCTCCGAACGGGTACGGCTTACGTGGGTAGGGACTTGTTGCGCAGTGGAGCGGAGATTGGAATTGACGCCACCCTCACGATGTCTTTAGAGATTCCCGCCTACAGTTCTTTTATCTTAAAAGTGAAATAACTCATGCAAGGAAAAAAACGCGTTATCATTGAAAATGTTCAGCCATTGGTAGATGGCGGATTGTATCCGGCCAAGCGTACGGTCGGAGAAACGGTGGAAGTATCCGCATCAATTTTTGGCGATGGGCATGATCACCTCCGCGCCACGGTGCTTTATAAAATGAAAGGCGCCACCCGCTGGCAAACCGTGGAGATGCGACCCACTTTTAATGATGAGTGGACAGCAACTTTTAGAGTGGACGATACCGGTACTTATTTGTTCACCATCGATGCCTGGGTAGATCATTTTGAAACGTGGTATGACGGCTTCAAAAAGAAGGCGGCCGCCAAAGTGGACGTGAAAGTTGAATTGATGGAGGGAGCAGGCTTTTTGCGCAAGCTGGCCGATAATGGACTTGCCAACCTTTTGAACTTGGCCGGCAAACTTGAAAACACTGACAAGTATGCGGAGGGTATTCAGTTGGTACTCAGCAAAGAGTTTGAGCAGATTGTGCATGATTACCCGCTCAAAGAAAACGAAACCCGTTACCCGGCAGAACTGGAGGTAAATGTTGAACACACCAAGGCGAACTTCAGTGCCTGGTACGAATTCTTCCCACGCTCAAGCGCTTTGGAGCCCGGCAAGCATGGAACGTTTCAGGATTGCATCAAGCTGCTGCCACGGGTGGCGGCCATGGGCTTCGATGTATTGTATTTTCCACCCATCCATCCAATCGGAAAAATCAACCGAAAGGGACGCAACAACAACGTGCGTTCTGAAAAAGGGGAACCCGGTTCTCCATGGGCGATCGGCAGCGATGCAGGCGGGCACAAATCGATATTACCTGAACTGGGGACATTAGAAGATTTTAAAAAACTGATTGCCGAGGCAAAAAAAATAGGCATCGATGTGGCCATGGATATTGCATTTCAATGCGCACCTGATCATCCGTATGTCAAAGATCACCCCGATTGGTTTAAGCAGCGCCCTGATGGATCGATTCAATACGCAGAAAATCCGCCCAAAAAATACCAGGATATCTACCCCTTTAACTTTGAATCAGATGATTGGAGAAACCTGTGGGAAGAACTCAAGTCTGTTTTCTTTTACTGGATAGAGGTAGGTGTAGTGGTCTTTCGAATCGATAACCCACACACCAAACCTATTCCGTTTTGGCAATGGGTGATTGCGGAAGTGCAAAAAGTATACCCCAATGTCATATTCCTGTCAGAGGCTTTTACCCGCCCCAAGATCATGGCCTCATTGGCCAAGGTGGGGTTTACGCAGGGCTACACCTATTTTACGTGGCGCGTTTCCAAGCAAGAGATTACCGACTATATGAACGACCTCGTTCATGGTCCTTCGCGCAATTATTTCAGACCTAACTTTTGGCCAAATACCCCCGATATTTTACCGTATCACTTGCAACATCAGGGCGAAAACAGCTTCATCATGCGCTATGCAATGGCGGCAACGCTCTCATCCAACTTTGGCGTGTATGGGCCCTCTTATGAATTCTACGAGAACACACCCGTTGAAGGCAAAGAAGAGTATTGGAACTCGGAAAAGTATGAAGTGCGCCACTACGATTGGAAACGCACCAACCGAATGACTGACATCATGTCCATGCTCAACCGCATCCGAAAAGAAAATGCAGCGCTGCAGTCAACGTGGAATATTCAGTTTTGTCCTTTGGATAACCAACAGCTCATCGCCTACCTCAAGGCCACTGATGATTTATCGAATATCATTTTGTGTGTTGTAAACCTGGATGTGAACGGCAGGCAATCTGGGTTTGTTCAGTTGCCTAAAGAGAGATTGCGGTTGGGTGATAAGGTCAACGTAAAGCTGCATGACCTGATCACAGACGAGCATTACACATGGACACAAGAGTGGAATTTTGTAGAGTTGAATCCGCACAAAATTCCGTTTCATTTATTCAAACTTGAAATTCACGAGTCAAACATGTAAGCCATGCCCAAAAACGACCCGCTTTGGTTTAAGGATGCCATCATATATGAGTTAAGCGTGCGCGCTTTTTTTGACAGCAATGGCGATGGTGTTGGCGACTTTCCCGGGCTCATCCAAAAACTCGACTACCTCGAAGACTTGGGCATCAACACCATTTGGCTTCTGCCGTTTTATCCATCGCCCTTGCGCGATGATGGCTTTGATGTATCGGAATACTGCGACATCCACCCCGATTACGGCACGTTGGCAGACTTCCGCCAGTTTTTGAAAGAGTCGCACCGCAGAAACATTCGTGTGGTTACCGAATTGATTCTGAACCATACATCCGATCAGCATCCCTGGTTTCAAAAATCACGGAAGGCGCGCGAGGGTTCGCGCTACAAAGATTATTTCGTGTGGAGCCCAACGGCCGAAAAATATCAGCAAGCACGCGTGATGTTTACCGATGCCGAAAGCTCGAATTGGGCGTGGGACAACGAAGCCAAGGCTTATTACTGGCACCGTTTTTACAGGCACCAGCCCGAGCTCAACTACGACAATCCGGAAGTACAGCTCGAGATGATCAAAGTAGTTGACTTTTGGATGAAAATGGGCGTGGATGGATTTCGGTTACCTAACGTGCCGTTCTTGTTTGAAGCCGAAGGAACGAATTGCGAAAACCTTCCGCAAACCCATGCCTTTTTACGAAAACTGCGCACCCATATCGACAAGCACTATGATGATCGCATCCTGATTGCAGAAGCCAACCTGTGGCCCGAGGATGCAGCTAAATATTTTGGCGAAGGCGCAGAGTGTCACATGAACTTCAATTATCCGTTGATGCCCCGGTTGTTCTTAGCGCTGCGCACGGAAGATAGTTACCCGATTGTTGACATTATCGAGCAAACGCCTGCTACGCCCCCCAGCGGGCAGTGGGCACTTTTTTTGCGCAACCATGACGAGATTGCCCTCGAAATGGTGACGGAGGAAGAGAAAGACTATCTATTTAAAGCCTACGCCACCGACCCTCATACCAAACACAACCTGGGCATCAACCGAAGATTGGCTCCCATGTTGAACAATGACCGCAGAAAGATTGAATTGCTGTACACAATATTATTTTCACTGCCGGGTACACCCGTGATTTATTATGGCGATGAAATTGGGATGGGCGATAATATTTACCTGGGAGACCGCTTTGGAGTGCGCACACCCATGCAGTGGAACCTCAACCTGAATGCCGGCTTTTCTGATGCGAATCCTCAAAAATTGTTTTTGCCGATCGTCACAGATCCGATTTACCGATATGAGTCGCTGAACGTGGCAACACAAGAGGAGAACCCCTCCTCGCTGATGTGGTGGCTCAAGAACGTGTTGGCCATGCGCAAGCGATTGAACGTTTTTGGCCGTGGCGAACTGAAGTTTATTGAAAGCACTAATTCAAAGGTATTGTCGTTTGCGCGCACGTATGGCGATCAACGGCTGATAGTAGTGGCTAATTTGTCGCAGTTTTCGCAAGCGACCACGCTCAACTTTACAGAGTACCAGCATTGCGACATTACCGAGGTGTTCAGCCAAAATCGTTTCAAAAGTGTAGATCAGGGCGACTACTCCATCACCATTGGGCCTTATGGATACTTTTGGTTTCAGGTCGATGCTTCAGAAACAAAGGAGAGTAATGCCAACAATGAATTATTCTTTTACAAATCTGAGCTCAGTTGGGAGCGTCTGTTTGGCAATTACAACGAAGTGCGCGTGTTAGAACGAAAGGTGCTTCAGCCCTTCATGAAGAAGTGCCGGTGGTTTGGCGGCAAAGCGAAAGTCATCAGCAAGATGGGAATACACAAAGTGATTCCTGTAAAGGTTGAAGGCGAGACGCACTACCTCACGATCATTCAGGTGGACTATGTGCAGCGCTTGCCAGAATTGTATTTCTTGCCAATGTGTTTTGTTCCCGCAGATCACCTGTTCGACAAGGCCGACTTTATTCCGCAAAGTGTCATTTGCCGTGCCGAGATTCAGGAGAAGTCGGGATTTGTAATGGATAGCAGCTACAGCAAGGCTTTCCGCGACTTTCTGTTTGCCGGCATGGAAAAGAAGTTAAGACTGAAAGATGACGAGGGCACACTGGAGTTCAACGCAAGCGTATATGTGAAGTTAAATGCCGAAAAGGTGGAGTCGAAAATCCTGAAGGCGGAGCAAAGCAATACCTCCATCATCTATAACGACCGGTATTTCTTTAAGTTCTACCGCAAGATCGAAACCGAAATCAACCCTGATTTGGAGATCGTGCGGTTTTTGTCTGAAAACACCAGTTTCCGCAATGCCCCCAAGTATGCGGGCAGCGTAGAGTACCGCGATACCGAGGGCAAGACAATTGTATTCGGCTTGCTGCAGGAAAAAGTAGAGAACCAAGGCGACAGTTGGGTGATGACGCTCGACTCGGTGGGTCGTTTTTACGAACGCGTAATGGCGAAAGCAAAAAAAGAAAAGTTGCCCAAGCTCATCAACAGAGACGCCATTAAATTCGAAGAAGCCCCCGAGTTGATTCAGGAATTTATAGGAAAAGGATTTTATGAGCGCGTGGTGCGCCTGGGCCAACGCACAGCCGAAATGCATTTGGCGCTTGCCTCTGATAATGTGAACCCCGCCTTTGCACCAGAGTACTTTACAGCCAATTATCAGCGCGCTTTGTATTCATCGTTGCGCAAGCTGGTAAACGACCGTATGAAGTTGCTACGCCAGTCAATTGGAAAACTAGACGCACCCACACAGGCGATTGCACGAGAAGTGTTGGCGATGGAAGACGAGATTCTCGAATGTTTCAGCGAAATTTACCAGACACCCATCAAAGGAATCAAAACACGCATTCATGGCGATTACCACTTAGGGCAGGTGCTGTTCACAGGCAAAGATTTTATCATCATCGATTTTGAAGGCGAGCCAGGGTTCAGCTTCAGTGAGCGCAGGCTGAAAAAAAATCCGCTCAAAGATGTTGCCGGCATGATGCGCTCATTCCATTATGCGGCATTCGGCAAGATATTGCTCAATGAAAACTACCGCGAAAAAGACCTGGAGTTTTTAGAGCAATGGGCTGAGCAGTGGCAGCATTACGTAAGCCGGTTTTACCTGGGCGCCTATATGGAGAAAATGGGTATGGACAAATCGTTGTCGCCCGAAAACGAAATTCTGATCCGCACATACCTGATCGAAAAAGCAGTGTACGAACTCGGTTACGAATTGAACGGCCGCCCGGATTGGGTCAACATTCCGCTGCGCGGTATCCGTTACCAGATGAGGCGCTATCAGTTGGCAAAAGAAATGGCAAAAAAGAAGTAAACCCCAAAACTATTTAACATGGGAAAGAGAACAACTAAGGCGAAGACTGAAGAACCCGATCATTTTAGTTTGCTCACCGACTACGACATCCACCTGTTCAGGTCAGGTAAGCACTTCAAGCTGTTTGAGAAGTTTGGCGCGCACCTTGTCACCCACAAAGGCCGGGCCGGTGCCTACTTTGCTGTTTGGGCACCCAATGCGCGGCAGGTGTCGGTAATCGGCAACTTCAACCACTGGAATGCCAACGAACACAAGCTTTCACCCCGGTGGGATGAATCGGGCATTTGGGAAGGATTTTTTGCCGGTGTGGGCAAAGGCGAGGCTTACAAATACGCCATCTTGTCAAATACGGGCGAGTATCTGGAAAAAGCTGACCCATTTGCATTTTATGCAGAGGTGGCACCTGCCACCGCTTCCATTATCTGGGACCACGCCTATACCTGGAACGACACGAAGTGGATGGACGACCGCAAAAAAAATGCGAGCAAGCCTAAGCCGTATTCTGTTTACGAGGTGCACCTGGGCAGTTGGAGGCGCAGGGTAGAGCAGGGTAACCGATCGCTTGGCTACAAAGAGTTGGCCGATGAACTGGTGTACTACGTGAAGGAGGCCGGCTTCACCCACGTGGAGTTTTTGCCCGTGATGGAGCATCCGTTCTTCGGATCGTGGGGTTATCAGTTAACAGGATATTACGCACCCACCAGCCGCTTTGGAAACCCACAAGAGATGATGCTCCTCATCGATGCGTTTCATCAAGCCGGCATTGGCGTAATCCTGGATTGGGTTCCATCTCATTTCCCCGGTGATCTGCACGGACTTTACAAATTTGACGGCACCAACCTCTATGAACATGCCGATCCGCGCAAGGGGTTTCACCCCGATTGGAGCAGCTACATTTACAACTACGGGCGCAATGAAGTGCGCTGCTTCCTCATCAGTAACGCTGTTTTCTGGCTGGAGCGCTTTCATGCCGATGGGCTGCGCGTGGATGCGGTGGCCTCAATGTTGTATTTGGACTACTCGCGCAAAGCAGGAGAGTGGATACCCAACGAACATGGTGGCAACGAAAACCTGGAGGCAATTTCTTTCCTCAAGGAGTTCAACGAAGTGGTTTATGGCAATTTTCCGGATGCCGTCACCATCGCGGAAGAGTCTACCGCCTGGCCTAGTGTTTCGCGGCCTACTTACTTAGGTGGCCTGGGCTTCGGCCAAAAATGGATGATGGGTTGGATGCACGACACATTACATTACTTTATGTTGGATCCGGTACACCGAAAATATCATCAGGACGAAATTACGTTCAGTATCATTTACGCCTTTACCGAAAATTTTATGCTGCCACTTTCGCACGATGAGGTAGTGCACGGCAAGGGCTCGCTGCTGGGCAGGATGCCGGGCGATGAGTGGCGAAAGTTTGCCAACCTGCGGTTGATGTATGCTTACATGTTTACACACCCGGGTACCAAGTTACTGTTTATGGGTGGTGAGTTTGGCCAGTCAGGTGAGTGGGCACACGACCGGCAGCTTGATTGGGATGCACTGAACTTTGGAGCCAACCACCAGGGGATGCTCAAAACGATTAAGGCACTTAACCATTTGTATAAAACCGAAACTGCCCTGTACCAATATCCCTTCGATGGAAAAGGCTTTGAGTGGTCGGATTACTCTGATCGCGAGAACAGCGTAATCGTGTACATGCGCAAGTCAGATGATAAGAAAGACCTGTTGATGGTGGTCTGCAATTTCACACCCGAAACGCGGCAGCACTACCGCATTGGCGTTCCTCATCGCGGCACTTGGAAAGAGATATTCAATTCAGATGCAGCAGACTTTGCCGGAAGCGGTGTGGGCAACGCAGGTTTACTGCACACTTCACCTGTGAAGTACCATCAAAAAGATTATTCCGTTTCAGTCACATTGCCTCCGTTGGCATGTATTGTTTTGAAATTAAATGAAGAGGTAGCAGAGTTTGAGATTGAATGATTTTTATCGCCCCAAAGTCCGCAAGCCACACGCCACCGGCTGTTTCAGAGCAGCCGCAAAAGATTGTCGCTTGTGGCCTCAAGGCAAAACCTAACGAAGACCAATGAGTTCCACCCCCAATAAGTATATCTGCATCCACGGTCATTTCTACCAGCCTCCACGTGAAAACGCCTGGCTGGAGGTAATTGAAGTGCAAGACTCTGCACATCCCTACCACGATTGGAACGAGCGCATCAATGCGGAATGCTACGACCCCAACGCTGCCTCGCGCATTTTGGGCCAAGATGGCGTCATCAAAAAAATTACGAATAACTACGCCAAAATCAGTTTCAATTTTGGCCCCACGCTGCTATCGTGGATGGAGCTGAATGCAAAAGAAACGTATGAGGGTATTTTGGATGCCGACCGCGAGAGCATGAAATACTTCGGGGGCCACGGCTCAGCGCTGGCGCAAGTCTACAACCACATCATCATGCCATTGGCCAACGCCCGCGATAAAGAGACACAGGTAATCTGGGGCATCCGCGATTTCGAAAGACGTTTTAAGCGAAAGCCGGAAGGCATGTGGCTGGCAGAAACAGCAGTTGATTATGACACGCTTGAAGTACTGGCCGCGCATCATATCCGATTCACGATTCTTGCGCCCCGCCAGGCAAAAGCAATCAGGAAAGTTGGCGAGGAAACTTGGACAGATGTGAATGAAGGAACTGTCAACACCCGTAAATCGTACCTGTGCCAACTCCCGTCAGGAAAAAGCATTTACCTGTTTTTCTACGAAGGTGGTGTGTCGCAAGGCATAGCGTTTAATGGTTTGCTAAACGATGGCAAGCGCTTTGCAGATAACCTGCTGAATGGCATCGATAAAAATGATGATGAACCGCAGCTGGTGCACGTAGCCACTGATGGTGAGACCTATGGCCATCACCACAAGCATGGTGAGATGGCGTTAGCATTTTGCCTAGACTACATTGAAAAACACAAGCAGGCAAACCTGACCAACTACGGAGAGTTTTTGGAAAAAGTTCCCACAGTATATGAAGCGCAGATCATTGAAAACAGCTCGTGGAGCTGCGTGCACGGTGTAGAACGATGGCGCAGCGATTGTGGTTGTAACTCGGGCAAGGGGTATCATCAAAAATGGCGCGGGCCGCTGCGCGAAGCACTCGATTGGCTCCGTGATTCTGTGGAACACATTTTTGAGAAGGAGGGAGGGGCGGTGCTCAAAAACCCTTGGCGCGCCCGCAACGAATACATCAACGTGGTGCTACAACGGCAGGATAACGCAATCGATTCGTTTCTGGAATCACACGCGCTGCCGGGGACTTCAGAAAACAAGATTTTGCGAATCCTTGAAATGCAGCGCCATGCCATGTTGATGTACACCAGTTGCGGTTGGTTCTTCGATGAGATCTCGGGAATTGAGACCATACAGGTGATGCAGTACGCTTGCCGGGTGGTGCAGTTGGCCAGCCAGATTGGCGGTGTTGATCTGGAGCCGGAATTTATACAACGGTTGGAACGGGCACCGAGCAATACACAAGAGCATGGTGCGATCGTGTACAAAAAACTGGTGGTGCCCGCACGTACCAACCTCAAGCGCGTGGGCATGCACTTTGCGGTGTCGGCAGTTTTCGAAGAGGAGCCCGAAGCACTTACGATCTTTAACTACAGCACAAGCAACGAGTCGTTTATCAAAAAAGAAGCAGGCGAGCAAAAGCTGGTGCTGAGCATCACCAAAGTAAAGTCGTTGGTCACCAAGTCTGAGAAAAAGTTTGCTTTTGCAGTGATTTACCTGGGCAAGCATAACATCATCGGCAATATCTCTTTGGAGATGCAGCCCGATGAATTTGCAAGTATGCAGTTCAGGATGGTAAAGGCATTTGAAGAAGGCAGGCTGGGCGATGTGATGGGGATCATGCAGCAGTACTTCGGCCCTGAAAAGTATACCATCTGGCAGATGTTTGCCGATGAAAAGCGCAAAATATTGGATATGATTGCGCAGCAGAGTTTAAAAGACTTGGAAGGCTCGCTCCGCAGAACGTATGATACCGACTACACGCTGGTGAACGCACTCGCGAACAATAACCTGCCCATTCCAAATGCCTACCGCACCACGTTTGAGTATATCTTAAATGCCGATTTGGTCAACTGCTTCCAAAAAGAAAAAATCAACATCAAGGAAATGGAGCGCATCTCGCTTGAGCTTACCCGATGGAGTTTAAAGATTGAAGATCCAGTAAGGATTGCACGACTGGCTAGCGAGAGCATCTTCGAAGAGATCAAACGCCTAGGTGCCGACATTGGTAATGTAAAGCGATTGCAACGGCTGAACCGCGTGTTCCCTTTGCTCGAAAAATTCAATCTCGACCCCAATTTTTATAAGAGCCAAAACCTGTACTTCGAAATTTCTACGAAAGGCAGTAAGGGGCACGAGAAGCCCGATTGGCACGATCAATTTGCTGCCCTTGGGTTTAATTTAGGTGTTAAGGTGGAGGCTTAGGCGGTTGTTGGTTGATCGTTATTGGTTGCTCGTTCGCAGTAGTACCTAGCACCGAACAGATGAATAGTCCACTAACCAACAACTAACAACTAACAACTAAC
>DHLV01000241.1:18128-28680 GCA_002405445.1 Flammeovirgaceae bacterium UBA4659
ACAACTAACAACTAACAACTAACACCCATCAACTTCTACACTTACTCCTTTGGATACTTCGCTATGGCACCCACACAAACCACTTTCCATTTCCCCTCTTTGGTTTTCTCAAGCACGCGCATTTGTGATGTCTCATCGCGGTCGATGTCATCTTTCACTTTTTGTACAAAACGAACATAGGCGCCATTGCCATATACCCGTATCTCCTGCCATTCATTGGTGATGGTGGCTTTACTGGGCTTTTGCGTGCGGAAGTACTCGTCAAATGTTCTATTCATTGCGTCCCAGCCCTCCACATAACTGGTGCCCGTAGAATCGGAATAAGACCAGTAGCAGTAGGGGGCTTTCAACCACATGTCTGACCAGTTCTTGCGGTCGACATTCATAAATGACGAGGTCTCTCTCGCAATCACGGCTTTGATGGCCTCAACATCCTTTTGTTGCGCCAGGGCACTCACCGACACGAGGGTCCAAACGCAAGCAGTTAAAATCGCAGGGGTCTGTTTCATATTTTTTCTATTTGTTGAAATTACAGAAAATGTAGCAAAATGAACTGAATTACCCAATTGATTTTTGATGCACGGTGTTGTGCCGGAAATATGATGATGTGAAGGTATGGGATAAAAAGCGTAGATTGCTTCCAGTTTAAATCCTGCCGCCATGCTCACCGATGAAAAACTGATCGACCTGAAAGCCATGGTCGTGAAGCCCCGTAAAAAAATCAAGCTCTCCAACTACTCGACAAAGTATGTTGGCAAAGCGCTCAACAAAACCGAGTCTGAATTATTGTTGGAAGCAGGCCGCAAACACCTGGCCGAAGTGCAAGACAAACTGTATGCACACAACAAGTACGCAGTACTCATCGTATTACAGGCCATGGATGCAGCCGGCAAAGACGGAGCCGTCAAGCACATTATGTCAGGTTTCAACCCGTTGGGTGTAAAAGTACATAGTTTCAAAGCCCCAACCCCGCGCGAGTTGGACCATGATTTTCTATGGCGACACACCGTTGCCTTGCCGGGCCGCGGGGAGATTGCCATCCACAACCGTTCACACTATGAGAATGTGCTCGTCACCAAAGTACATCCCGAGTGGATATTGAACGAAAACATCCCCGGTGTTGACAGCACTAAAAAGATCGATAATAAATTTTGGGAACAGCGATACAAGCAATTCCGCAGGTTTGAGAAGAATTTGTCAGACTACGGATCGATCATCATGAAGTTCTTTTTACTCGTTTCCAAGAAAGAGCAAAAGAAACGCTTTTTAGAGCGCATTGACGACCCGGGTAAGAACTGGAAGTTTTCCCTCAGTGATTTGAAGGAGCGCGCCTTTTGGGATGATTACCAAGGAGCCTATGCCGAAGCGTTGAGTGCCACGTCAGCTGAGCACGCGCCCTGGTTCGTGATTCCTGCAGACGACAAGTGGTATGCCCGTTTGGCCATCGCATCTGTCATCGCGCGCCAGTTCGAGAAGCTTGACATCGGTTATCCTACCGTAACCCCGGCACAGAAAGAACAACTGCAGAAAGCAAAGCTGAAGCTGATGGCCGAAGAGGAGAACGGAAAAGAGCCGAAGGAAGCGAAGTCAAAAAAGCGGAGCGCAAGAAAAAAATGAGCGAAAGTTGACGTAGCATAAGGTGTTTTTAGAAGCCATCTCAACAATGTTTGTGCTGTGTCAGCCTGAGCAAGTCAAAGGCTATTGAAGAGCAAAATCCGGTTTCGACAAGCTCAACCTGCCATATCCGGTTATTTTTAAGAGGGCTTCTAGTTAAACAGTACCGTTACTTCTTTATTCTCTAGGGCTACCGCCTGCTTTCTAATCTCTTGCTTAGTGACCTCATCCCATTGGTTGCCGAGCAGCGAAATGATTTTGAGTTTGGGAAATTTAAACACGTTGAGCGAGAAAGTGTGCAGTTGGTTGTTGGATAAGTCAATGTTTTCCAGCCTCTCGAGCTTTTCAATACTAGGCAGTAGAGGCAGGTAGTTGCTGTTCACCCGTAGTATCTTTAGATTGGTCAATTGGCCAATACCTTCGGGTAGGGCACTGAGGCGGTTGTTGTGCACATACAGCTCGCGCAAGTTGGTAAGTTCCCCTAGGTTGTCGGGCAGCGAAATCAACTTGTTGTTTGATAGGTATAGTACCTCTAATTTTTTCCATTGGCTGGCGCGTGCATCAAGTCGTTCAATTTGGTTATGGTACAGGTCAATCTCTTTAAGCGTATGCAGGCTGTACAACGCCTGAGGCACCTCTTTCAATTGATTGGAATAAAAACCAACCTGTTCCAAACGCTGTAGCCTGCTCATCTTGTCACTCACACTTTCTATGGGGTTGTAATTGAACACCAGGCGCTTTAGGTTGGGGAACTGCGCAATGGCAGCTGGCACTACCCTTATTTTGTTCTTCTGCAGTTCGAGTACTTCTAAAATAGAAGACCGCGCGTTTAGATCTTCCAGCGTCAGAAGGTTTTCCCGTAACGAAAGTTCTTTCAGCTTCTTGCAACCTTTCATGTTCGGAAAATCGGTAAGGTTATTGCGCGATAAATCCAACCTGTGAAGGGCTTTGAAAGCCCCGTAGCGCTTTGGTAATCGGGTACTGCCAACCACCAGCGTCTTTACTGTTTTGTTCGGGGCAAGTTTGAGGCGTTTCCCCGATCGATCAGTAAATACCGATACGCGCTCAAGTTTTTTAAGCCTCGAAAGCTGACGCGGAAGTTTTGAAATCCGACAGTCGATGAGTTCTAACTTGGTAAGATTCTTGAACTGGAAAAGCTCGGGCGGCAGTTCGGCCAATTTTGTTAGCGTGATGGCGGTTACCGAATCCCGGTTTTGCACCAGTGCCTCGTCCAATAGCGGGTGCGAGGGAGAATATACCCACCGGTAACCCACTACTTTTTCCCGAAGGCGCTCTTGGCGTTCATTCCAATATTTGGCAACAGCGGCCAGACTATCTCGTTGTTTTTCATTGGCGGTGCCCATTACCCCATAAACTTTGATGATCTTTTGGAACAAGCCATCGTACTCGATCGAATCGGCTTTGTCTTTAAAAATCGGTTGCTGTGTTTGCGCTTCGCTCTCCGCGAAAGCGAGACAACCAATGAGGGCAAAAGCAAGGTGTTTCATAACAGAAATATAGACAAAACTACCGATTTGGTGACGCGATGAAAAACAGTTTGGATTGAAGGTAAAAATAATCGGCAAAAGGTGAATAATACCCTCGTAAAAAAGGTCATAAATTCATTGGAAAACTGTATCTTCGCCAAAATATTTTTACCCCTAGTCAATCGAAGGAAATGAGCGAAGAAACATCGAAAAATAACCTCAAAAAGGACGCAAATTATTCGGCAAATAATATCCAGGTTTTAGAAGGTTTGGAGGCAGTGCGCAAGCGCCCGGCCATGTACATAGGTGATGTGGGCGTAAAGGGTTTGCACCACCTGGTGTACGAGGTGGTGGACAACTCCATAGACGAGGCACTGGCCGGCTATTGCGATGATGTGCAGGTGACCATCCACGAAGACAACTCCATTACCGTTGAAGACAACGGGCGCGGCATACCCACTGATATGCATGAAAAAGAGAAGCGTTCGGCATTGGAAGTGGTGATGACGGTGCTGCACGCTGGGGGCAAGTTCGACAAAGACACCTACAAAGTTTCGGGAGGCTTGCATGGCGTAGGCGTATCGTGTGTCAATGCACTCTCGTCTGTGCTGGTGGCTACTGTTTTTCGCGAGGGTAAAGTGTTTGAGCAAGAATACCACCGCGGGGTGCCTCAGTATGCCGTGCGCGTGGTGGGCGAGTCGGACAAGCGAGGCACTACCGTGCACTTTAAGCCCGACTACGATATTTTTACGCTGGTGCAGGAGTATAACTACGAAACGTTGGCGAACCGCCTTCGTGAGCTGGCATTTCTGAACCCTGGCATCAAATTAAATTTGAAGGACCTTCGCGAAAAAGACGAGGGAGGCCAACCCAGATCTGATACATTTTTCTCTGAGGGCGGCTTGCGCGAGTTTGTTGCCTATTTGGATTCTACGCGCGAGAAGTTGATCGCTCAGCCCATTTACATCGAAAACACGCCCAAGAGTGAAATTCCCATTCAGGTGGCGATGAGTTACAACACTTCTTACAGCGAGAACCTGGTGTCGTACGTCAACAACATCAACACACACGAAGGTGGCACCCACGTGGCGGGCTTCCGCAGAGCGCTCACGCGTACGTTGAAAAGCTATGCCGACAAATCCGGGCTGCTGGAAAAGGCAAAAGTGGACATCAGCGGTGATGATTTCCGTGAAGGCTTAACGGCCGTTATTTCTGTAAAAGTACAAGAGCCGCAATTTGAAGGGCAAACCAAAACGAAGTTGGGCAACAGCGAAGCAATGGGTGCAGTGGATACGGCCGTGGGGGAGATGCTTCAAAACTTTTTAGAGGAGAATCCGCGTGAGGCGAAACTGATTGTAAGCAAAGTAATATTGGCGGCCCCGGCTCGCATCGCTGCTAAGAAGGCCCGCGAAATGGTGCAGCGCAAAAACGAACTCTCGGGTACGGGTTTGCCGGGTAAGTTGGCCGATTGTGCCAGCTCTGCCCCTGCGATTTGCGAATTGTATTTGGTGGAAGGAGATTCGGCAGGCGGATCGGCCAAGCAAGGCCGCGACCGTAATTTTCAAGCCATTCTGCCGCTGCGCGGAAAAATATTAAACGTAGAAAAAGCCCAGGAACACAAAATCTACGAGAACGAAGAAATCAAGAATATGATTACTGCGCTGGGCGTTACGTTTGGCACAGCCGAAGACAACAAGGCATTGAACCTCACCAAGCTTCGTTACCACAAAGTAATCATCATGACAGATGCCGATGTGGATGGTAGCCACATCCGCACGCTCATCCTCACATTCTTCTTCCGCTACATGCGCGATTTGATTGAACAGGGATACGTGTACATCGCGTTACCTCCGCTTTATCAACTGAAGAAAGGTAAAGACGAACGCTACTGTTGGAATGAAGAAGAGCGTGATGCCTTAATCAAAGAAATGAGCAAAGAGGGAAAGGAAGACAGCGTGGGCGTGCAGCGTTACAAGGGTTTGGGAGAAATGAATCCCGAACAACTTTGGAGCACCACCATGGATCCTGCCCGAAGAACATTGAAGCAAGTGAGCATCGAATCCGCGGCAGAGGCAGACCACCTGTTCTCGATGCTGATGGGAGATGAAGTGGCTCCACGAAGAGAGTTCATCGAGAAGAATGCGAAGTATGCGAAGATTGATATTTAAATCGATGCTGGATGCTGGAGTCTAGGTGCCAGTATCCAGTCTAGTATCATTTAACAAATGGAGACAGCCCTATTGCAGGAGAACCCGGTTGAAAAGCAAATTGCGGATAGTCGCTACATCAGCCGCGACTTAAGCTGGTTGAAGTTCAATTACCGTGTGCTGGATCAAGCCAAGCACATCGATCGTAGCATTCTTGATCGGCTGAAGTTTTTGGCCATCACCGCCAGCAACCTCGATGAGTTTTGTACCATTCGCCTGGGAAGTTTGTACAATTACCTTGATTACGGCAAAGAGCGCTTTGATTACAGCGGGTTGCGCGAAGAGCCTTTTCGCCAGCACTTGCTGGCGCAAATCCAAACTTTTGTGCATGAGCAAAATGACTATTACATCAAACGGCTACAACCGCTTTTTGAGCGCAATGGATTTCGCATCGTTCACTATCACAACTTATCGGATGAAAACCGGTTGCGCGTAGACCAGTATTTCCAGCGCACGATTTTCCCGATGCTCACACCCATGTTGTTTGACAGCTACCACACCTTTCCGGTACTCAAAAACAACCGCCTGCTGTTTGGCGTGGTCACCAAGGCACCGCAAGATATCAACAACCAACTGCGTGTTTCATTCATTCAGGTGCCGAGCAACATTCCGCGCTTTTACGAAATTTTGGGGTTGGATGAATTGATCTCGTTTATTCCGGTTGAAGACATTGTGCGCCACAACATTCACCACCTTTTCCGCAATATCGAAATCGCAAGCGTGAACTTGTTCCGCATCAACCGCAACGGTGACTTCACACTCGAAGAAAGCGAAGACATTGAAATGAATTTTCTGGATGAGCTCAAGCGCAAGTTACAAACCCGCAGGTCGGGTAGGGTAGTGCGCCTGGATATTCAGGAAAACCCGGATCCCTGGCTGGTAAGGCTGCTGAAGATACAGTGGGATCTGGATGACCTCAACATCTTTGCCATACCCTCCGATAGCCTGATTGATTTTGCGGGCATCAACCAAATAGTGGGGCATAAAGATTTCAAAAATAAACGCGCCCAGTACCCACCGCCCGTCAAGCCGGTTTCGTTTCCGGAACTGGGCACCCGGGATTTGTTCGAAGTATTGAAGGAGCGCGATATTTTGATGCACCACCCCTACAACTCCATGGAGCCCGTGCTTGAGCTGTTGGAGAAAGCAGCAGAAGACCCCTTTGTGCTGTCGATCAAAATTACCATCTATCGCCTGGCCAAAGGCGAATCGCGTGTGAGTGCAGCGCTGCTGAAGGCAGCCGAGGCGGGCAAACACGTGTCTGTATTGTTTGAGGTAAAGGCCCGATTTGACGAAGAAAACAACTTGCGCGAAGCACAGAAACTACAGAAGGCAGGTTGCTTTGTGATCTATGGTGTCAGCAGTTTGAAGACCCATACCAAACTGTTGTTAATTGTGCGCAATGAAGCAGATCGCGTGTACCGTTATGTACACCTGTCGAGCGGAAACTACAACGAAGCCACCTCGCGGTTGTATACCGACATTGGCCTGTTGAGCACCAACGAGGCGTATGCCAACGATGTGTCGGAGTTTTTTAATGTCATTACCGGGCACTCGCAGCCCACTTTCTACAAGAATTTGATCACCTCTCCGCGCGACATGCGGAACCAACTGGTGTCGCTCATCCGCAACGAGGCAGAACATGCGCGTGATAGCAAACCGGCCGGTATCATCATCAAATTCAACTCCGTTCAGGATAAAGAGTTTATTGATGCGTTGTATGCAGCATCGCAGGCTGGCGTTCCCATCAAGTTGATTGTGCGCGGCATGTGTTGTTTGCGACCGGGTAGAGTAGGGCTGAGCGACAATATTGAGGTCATCTCCATTGTTGGAGAATACCTCGAGCACTCGCGTATCTATTACTTCCACAACGGTGGCGAACCAAAAGTGTACATCGGCAGTGCCGATGCGATGGTGCGCAGCTTTGACCGAAGAATTGAGTCGCTGTTTTTGCTCGAGCAGGACATGCTGCGCAAGCAGGCAATGAACATTTTGCGCTACAACCTGCGCGACAACGTTAACGCGTACACGATGAAGGAAGACGGCACCTATGTGATCAAAGAACAGAATGGTGAAGAGCCGTTCAACATCCACAAAGAGTTTTACGCGGTAACCAAAGAGATTATTCAGGATGTGAAATTGTTTTGAGTGCACTTACAACACGGTTGTACCTACCGATTCTGCGCTGCGGTAAAATCTACAGAAAGCGAAACCGGCAACAAACCAAACTCGTTTTTCCCGCTGACCTGAGGACGAAACAGCATCTTATCTTGTGCGCCATGTTCTCATTTCCGCCAGAACAATCTCCCCAATTTCGTGTTATACAAAGCATCATTTTTCGATAACTTTGTCCCCTCAAACGTTACTGCTCCAATGGTCAACACCACTATCGATCAGATCAAACAATATGGTAACACACTTGTCAACTACAGCCGCAGAAAAACCCGTGTAGTCAACATTGGCGATGTGCCCCTCGGTGGCGATAACCCCATCCGCGTGCAGTCCATGACCACCGTGGATACGATGGACACCACGGGTTCGGTAGAGCAGGTCATCCGCATGGTAGATGCCGGTTGTGAGTATGTGCGCATTACCGCGCCCAGTATCAAAGAAGCGCAAAACCTGGCGAACATTAAAAAGGAGCTACGCGCACGTGGCTACACCGTGCCGCTGATTGCCGATATCCACTTTACACCTAACGCTGCCGAACTGGCTGCACGGTTAGTCGAAAAAGTGCGCATCAACCCGGGCAACTATGCCGATAAAAAGCGCTTCGAAGAAATTGAATATACTGATGCTGCCTACCAGGCAGAGCTAGACCGTATCCGCGAGAAGTTTACGCCATTGGTAAAAATCTGCAAAGAGTATGGCACCGCTATGCGCATTGGTACTAACCACGGGTCGCTGAGCGACCGCATCATGAGCCGCTATGGCGACACGCCTCTGGGCATGGTGGAGAGTGCGCTGGAATTTTTGCGCATTGCCGAAGACCTGCAGTTCTACAACATTGTGCTCTCAATGAAATCCAGTAACCCGCAGGTGATGGTGCAGGCCTACCGACTGCTGGTACACAAGCTGAATGCAGAAGGCTTTCAGCCTTACCCGCTTCATTTGGGTGTAACCGAGGCGGGCGATGGCGAAGATGGCCGAATTAAATCTTCTGTTGGTATTGGAACATTGTTGGAAGATGGGTTGGGCGACACCATTCGCGTTTCGTTAACTGAAGAGCCAGAGGCAGAAGTGCCTGTGGCGCAAGATCTGGCAAGGCGTTATGACCATCGCAAAGCAAGCATTGTCATTCCGGAAATCAACCATTACCCCATCGACCCATTTTCGTATACACGCAGACACACGCATGAGGTGATGAACATCGGTGGCCACAACGTGCCGCGCGTGATGGCCGACTTCTCGCAGAAGCAAAAAATAACTCCTGCTTCTTTTTTTGCACTAGGATATCATTACTCAGTGCCGCTAGACAAATGGAATATTGCCGACATGGCATGCGATTATATTTTTCTGGGCGACAACACCATTGATTTTGAAATTCCAGGCACCCTGGGTTTGGTCATGAACCACACTACGTGGCTGGCCGAACAATCCAAACACCGTGTATATCCACTCATCCCCGCCAAGGATTACAAAGCTGGCGTAGCAACTTCAGCTATATTAAATTTTGTTTATGCCTGCTTGCCCGATGTTGATGCAGCGCTCATCACACGCTTGAAGTCAGACAAAACTGCCGTGTTGGTGATTGACACCTATAATGACCATGGAATGCCTGAACAACGCAGGTTATTTGTAGAGCTGATGGAACATCAATGCGAGGTGCCGGTGATCATTGGTCGCGCTTACCGCGATTTGAAACCCGAGTTGCTGCAGCTCTATGCCGCTACCGATATGGGTGGACTATTGATTGACGGCTTGGGCGATGGTGTTTTCATTGCAGCCGAAAATTGCGGTTCAGATAAAATGGTCAACGAAACCGCCTTCAATATTTTACAAGCCACGCGCACACGCATTTCCAAAACCGAATACATCTCGTGCCCCTCGTGCGGGCGAACACTTTTTGATTTGCAGGAAACCACCGCCAAAATTCGCTCGCGTACCAGCCATTTGAAGGGCGTGAAGATCGGCATCATGGGCTGCATCGTAAATGGCCCAGGCGAAATGGCCGATGCCGATTACGGTTATGTAGGCTCGGGCCCAGGGCGTATTACCTTATACAAAGGCAAAGAAGTGGTGAAGCGCAACGTGCCCACCGCACAGGCTGTGGATGAACTGATAGGCCTCATCAGAGATGGGGGAGATTGGATTGACGCGTAAACCCAACAAAGGCATCAGACTTTTTCGGCACCTAATGTTGCCGATTGAATCCTGCCGGTATCGTCAGGATTGGTCACCCGTTGGGCAGTTTTGTCAATACCGCTGATTTCAAATTACAATTCCGGAAAAAAAACACAAGTGGGGCAAGCGCCAGGAAAAGGAAGAACCAACACCTGCAATATGTGCAGTCGCAGCGCATCATACCCACCACAGTCACACTTCAACCCAGAATTGTGATTTGAAAAAGTTCCCATGGCGGCCCTAAGAAAACAGCAGATTGAAAATACTGATAATTGACGTACTACAAACCATCTCAATAGAAACCGAGAATGCCAGGTGGAGCTTGGCGAAACCGGTTTTTGCTCCTCAATCGCCTTCGATACACTCAGGCTGACGCGATACAAATATTTTTGAGGTGGCTTCTAAATAGTGTTCCGCTGACTAAAAACCGGTATGAGTTTCTGACAGAATTTATGTTGTTGGAATTGAAATTTTGATTCTACGAAAAGCCGTTCAATTGTACATCAGTATTAGATTCTCATGACAATTCCGGATTCAATTATCTTTACATGGTAATGGAGCAGTCCATCGCCACTTAATGCCCACCACATGATCACCAAAAAAATCAACATCACCGCGCGCGATGGCTACCCGTTGGCAGCCGCTTGGCGACAACCGTCAACTGACATGAAGGGTGTAATCCAGTTCCACGGAGGTACCGGCATCCCACAGCAGGTTTACGGCAACCTGGCCGCCTTCCTATCCGAACAGGGTTATGCTACCGTCACCTTCGACTACCGCGGCATTGGCGAATCAAAGCCGGAAACCCTCCGCGGATTTCAGGCTTCTTTGTACTACTGGAGCGTGGACATGACCAGCGTTTTCGATTGGGTAATCAGTACATACCCCAACGCCAAAAAA
>DHLV01000280.1:0-2620 GCA_002405445.1 Flammeovirgaceae bacterium UBA4659
CACGAAGTATTTATAAGTTTCGGGATTTTTTTTGGCAATAGCTGCCAGTCGCACAATTTCTTTGGTGATCGTGTCGGGGGCGGGTAGAAACAGCTTATCCAGATACTCTTTCATTTTTTCAGTGTAGAAAGAGCGGGGCATGCGAATGAGCGCATCATCTGCCAGATCAAAATAGTCGAAAAAGTGCTGGCGGTAGTAACGCAGTTGAAACGTGGAATCGATGCTGCCATCGGCTTTTTTGGGTGGGGCGGGCACTTCAATCTGTTTGGTAGCTTTAATCAGTTTGGCCGTAATGGTAGCAGGATATTTTTCTGCAATTCCGTTATGGTAGGCCATCACCTTGTCATTGATTTTTGAGAATTCATCTCGGGCCGCTTTCTTTTGGTCGTCATTGAGGGCAGAGTCTTGCAGCACCTTAATAACGGGTTCTGCCTCCCGGCTGCGTTCTCCGATAAACCTCAGGTTCTCAAAAAACAATTTATTATCTTCATCGCCCTTCACCACCATATTCTTCACTAAGTCATCAGCGTTTGTCTCCATTGCAAAGAATGCATTTTGCCCTACCACAAAATCAAAAAGTTTCGTCTTGTTGAGTACCAAAAAATATACGCCCTGCGCCAACGGCTTCTTGCCATCAAAAACAAATTGTTCATTTTTTACCTTGGCAGTATCGCGCAACAGCGTACTTTCTCCATAATAATTTCCTAAATAGACGGTGGTGTCTTTCCAACCTTTAATCTTAAACTCGATCTTGTACAAGTTTTGACTCTGCGCAGCAACAGCAACAGTAATTAGAGCGATAGGGAGAAATCTTTTCATTTGAAGAGTAAAATAATTCACAAAGTTGATGAATTACTTAAAACGGAGCAACGGCAATTAATAGGCCAAGCTATAGAAGGGTAACAGATATATTTGTAAACAGGTTGTTAATTCGTTCTATTTTTGCACGTGCAAGATAAAAAGCTTGTTGTAATTGTTGGCCCCACGGCCTCTGGCAAGACTGCTTTGGCGATAGACTTGGCCTTGCGGTGGAACACCGAAATCATATCGGCCGATTCCCGTCAGATTTATAAAGAGCTGGAGATTGGAACGGCCAAACCTACGGATCAAGAATTGAAGTTGGTCAAGCACCACTTCATTAACACCCATTCTGTGGAAGAATTGTACAACGCGGCACAGTTTGGCATGGATGCCGAGGCCTTGATTTTGAACCTCTTCCAGAAACACGATTACCTCCTTGTTTGTGGTGGCTCCGGTTTGTACCTCAAGGCATTGTTAGAGGGTTTTGATGAAATGCCGGAAGTTCCGGCTGAGGTACGGAGCCAAATTGTTGCGCAGTACCAAGAAAAAGGATTGGGCTGGCTGCAAGCCGAAGTCAAGCAGAAAGATCCAAACTACTTCGAAACAGTGGACATTCAGAACCCTCAGCGGCTGATGCGAGCGTTGGAGGTTTTTGCAGCCACAGGGAAACCGTTTTCGGAATGGCGCAAGAAGTCCAAAAAGACTTTGCCGTACTCGGTGATTAAAGTGGGGCTCGATTTGAATCGCGACAAACTGTATGAGCGGATTGATGCCCGCATGGATAAAATGATTGTAAACGGGTTGTTTGAAGAAGCGGCTAAGTTCTATCTGCAAAAACACCTCAACGCGTTGCAAACCGTTGGCTACCAAGAGATTTTTGGTTTTATGGACGATCTTTACGACAAGCAGGAAGCGATTCGATTGCTCAAACGCAACTCACGTCATTATGCCAAACGCCAGCTTACCTGGTTTAAGCGCGATGCGGAAGTGCAGTGGTTTCAATCTTCGGATGCCGCTCGTGATTTCTGCCTGAAAGATTTTTAGAGCGCAGTAGGGAAGGGGTCCGAAATTTTCCTACCGACTGCAGACTGCCTACTGCACACTTTTATAGCTACTTTTGCGTTTCAAAATTCGGCTGTTTGAAGAAGATATTGATTGTAACCTACTACTGGCCGCCCTTTGGGGGGAGTGGCGTGCAGCGTTGGCTAAAGTTTGTAAAGTACCTACCTTCTTTTGATTATCAACCGTTTGTTTTCACACCCGAAAACCCGTTTGTAGAAATTCAGGATGCCTCGTTGTTGAAGGATGTTCCCGCAGAGGCGGAGGTCATTAAACTGCCGATTTGGGAGCCATATCAGTTGTTTCAAAAACTCAGTGGCAATAAAAAGCAGACTGACTTTGTGAGCACAGGTAGAAAATCCTTCTTGCAACGATTATCTCTTTTTGTAAGAGGCAATTTTTTTATTCCGGATGCACGCGTCTTTTGGGTACGGCCGTCTGTTTTATTCCTCGATGATTTTTTGAAAAGCAATCATATCGACACCATCATCACCACCGGGCCACCACACAGCATGCATTTGATTGGCTTGAAGTTGAAGCAGAAGAATCCCGCGTTAAAATGGATTGCGGACTTCCGCGACCCGTGGAGCGAATGGGATTTGCTTGACACATTTTCATTAACAAATTGGGCGAGGAGACAGCACAAGAAAATGGAAAGAAAAGTGCTGACCAATGCCGATGAAGTAATCACCATTGCGCCATATCACCAGCAGCGACTGCAAACATTGGGTGGTAGAAAAGTCCATTTGATTACCAATGG
>DHLV01000280.1:2780-4659 GCA_002405445.1 Flammeovirgaceae bacterium UBA4659
CATATTGGTGTAGTAGACGAGTTGCGCGACCCGCGCCCTGTGATGCAGGCAATAAAAGATCTGATCATAGAAGGTAGATTGGGCAAAGAGAAAATATTGGTGGAGTTTATCGGTAACGTGAATTCACGATTTCGTGCTGAGGTGCAAGATGACCCGATGCTAAATGCCATTACTTCTTTTGTTCCTCACTTGCCGCACAGTGAAGTCTTACAACGATATGGATCGACCGATGTGCAACTGTTGGTATTGGCGCACACGGCCATCGCACCGGGTAACTTGCCTGGCAAATTTTTTGAATACTTGGCATCGGGCAATTTCATTTTAGGTATTGGCCCGGAAGAGGGCGATGCGGCTGCAATTCTGAAAGAATTAACTGCAGGGGCGATCATCGAACGTCACAACCTGTCCGCGTTAAAGAAGTTGGTGTTGGAAAGGTTTGATCATTGGCAAACACCAGCCAGAACAAGTCCATTTAACGCAACCGTTTTTTCGCGAAGAAACCTCACACAACAGTTGGTAAAAATCTTAGCATCTTTGCGCGCGTGATTACGAAAGGGTTCATCAAAAGCTCAATGATTTATACGGTGGCGGGTGCATTGCCGATGGCCAGCGCCATATTGCTGATGCCTTTTTATGGAAAACTCCCGGCCGATGTGTATGGCTCTCTCTCGATTTACTTTGGTTTTTCTCTCCTCGTTCAGATTTTGGTTACGTATAGTTTTGATGCCTCCATCTACCTGAACTTTCATGAACACAAGCACGATACAAAGTCACTAGCTGTGTTTGTTAGCAGTGCGTTTGTTTTCATATTGATGCTAAGTGCTGCCGTTGGCTTGTTGTTGGCGTTTCTCGGCAATTTTATTTTTGATCGAGTGTATGGAGTAGGACAAATTCCATTTTTGCCATTTGGTGTATTGTCGGTTGCCACAGGTATTTTTCAGGCATTATTCAAAGTCAATAACAGCTTACTTCAAACGCAGGGAAAGGCAACTACCTTTTTGTGGCTGAACCTACTTTCATTTTCGCTCATTGCCGGCTTGACCATTTTAGGTTTGATTATTTTCCCAAACACACTGTGGGGCCCAATTGCCGGTAAGTTGATAGGTGCATTGATTGCTGCCTCTTGGGTTTTGGGTAGTATTTTTCGGCAGTTTGGTTTTCATTTCAGTTGGCAATCGCTCAGGCCAACTTTTGAATTCAACAATTCTTCTTTGATTTATCAAATTCAGCAATGGTTCATTAACTACTATGATCGCATCATCATTTTGGCGCTTATCTCGAAATCAACGGTTGGGTATTACGATGTTGCGGTCAAATTTTTATTGGCCATCGATTTCTTGCTCACCGGATTGAACGCCACCATCCATCCAAAAGTGCTTGGCAAGGTTTACGAGCAGTCTGTAAAAGCAAGTACCGTAGAGATCAATCGTTATTACAACGGCCTAACGGGTGTCGCAATTCTTGCCGTGGCCGGTAGTATTTTTATTTTTCCTCCAATCATTCAACTTTTTTTCAATGAGGCCTATCATGCAGCTATTCCGTTGATACCTTTTGCAGCACTCGTATACTTGCTGAGGCCGCTACGGCTGTGGGTGGCGATGCCCTACGCAGCGTTGAAGTATTCGAAGCCATTGCCCTATTTTTATCTGGTAGTCGCTTTGATCAAAATTGGCTTATTGTATTGGTTTGTGCACCGATGGGGCGTTTGGGGAGCGATTGCATCAACGCTGGTAAGCTATTCGATTGAGATCATTGTACTTTTTCTAGGCGTTAGAAAGAGATTTAACCTTCAAATGAACACGCTGAAGCTGTTGTTAGCACAGGTATTGGTAGGTGTGGTAGTATTGGTTTGTGAACAGCTGCTGGGGTCACGTTACCA
>DHLV01000229.1:0-371 GCA_002405445.1 Flammeovirgaceae bacterium UBA4659
AATCAAGCGCAGAAGCTTGATCATCATGATCTCTGATTTTATTGATGAAGACTATTACCATGATTTAAAGTCACTTGCGCGCAGACACGACCTGATCATTGTGCAGGTAAGCGATAAGCGCGAAACACAGTTGCCCAAGTTGGGTATTATACCTGTGGTGGACTTGGAGACGAAAAAGACGATTTGGGTCAATACTTCGTTTGGAGGTTTTCGCGAAACCATTTCAGGCCACCACACCGAACGGAAAAGGCAACTGGCCGATTTCAGCCGCAAACACCAGATCAATTTCATCGACATCGATACAGGTGAGGACTACGTACCCAAATTGCTGCGGCTATTCAAGGTGAGGAACCAATCGTTTAAACTGGTGT
>DHLV01000229.1:504-12877 GCA_002405445.1 Flammeovirgaceae bacterium UBA4659
CCAATCGTTTAAACTGGTGTGAAGCGATGCTGAGGTTTTCAATTGCGTTGTGTTTATTACTTACCATTGGCAAAAAGTCCTTTGCTCAAAAAGACCTGGTAGAGGTAAGCGGTCGTTTTTCTTCAGACNNATAGAGTTGGGTAAGCCCTTGACGTACTCTTTAACGGCCCGTTACCCCGAAAAGATGATGGTGCTGTTCCCCGATTCATCATATCGGTTTGCACCGTTTGAGTATCAAAAGAAAAACCTCGCACCTACGCGCACAAAAAACGGCATCAGTTATGACAGCGTGGTGTACACATTCACAACTTTTGAAATTGACTCCATTCAATCGTTGCAGTTACCCGTGTTTGTTGTGCATGGTAAAGACTGCACACGAGTGTTGGCCGAGCGCAGAGACGTTTATTTCAAAACAGCGGTCGTAGTGGCTGATTCGGTGCAGTTGCAAAACTTACCACTCAAAACAAACACCAACTATAACCCGGTTTCGTGGCTGTTCAATTACCCGCTCACTTCCCTTATTGTTGGCGGGGTGCTGGTGCTGTTGTTGGCGCTGTGGCTGCTGTTGGGCAACCGTATTCGAAAACACTTCCGCATCAAAGGATTAAATAAAGCACACTCGTTATTCCTTGAGCAGTATAATGGGCAGGTCGAAAAAACACTTGCCGGCAACAGGGTTTCAGCAGAAACTGCGTTGGTGATTTGGAAGAAATATTTGGAGAATCTGTGTGCAAGGCCATTTACCAAACTTACCACAAAAGAGATTCGAGAGACACAAAAGGACGAGCACCTGGCCATTGCACTGCAACGTATAGACCGGATGATCTATGCGGGCGGCTCCTCCGTACGCGAGCCATTTGACCAGCTCAGAAAATTCAGCGAAGTAAAGTACCACGAAAAGTTAGCAGAGATTACAAATGGATAACATGCCGGACCCCTGGTACTCACCACAATGGTTTACACCCACCGTGTTGAAAAACTACACTTGGGAGAACCCGCAGTACCTGTGGGGTTTGTTGGTAATACCTCTCATACTGCTTGTGCGCTGGATGGTAAAATACTACCTGAACCAGAAGCTGCCTGTGGCATTGGTGAAAAGTGACCTCAAGAGTTCACCATTGCACTTCCTGCGTTTTGTGCCTGACTTGATCTTATCGCTTATGCTGGCATTGATGGTGGTGGCACTTGCACGCCCACAGCACACCAACGAAAAGGTGGAGCAACGGACGGAGGGCATCGACATCATGATTGCGCTCGACATCTCGCAGTCGATGCAAATTGAAGACTTTAAGCCGAACCGGCTGCAGGCCGCCAAAGATGTAGCCCGTGATTTTATTAATGGCCGAAAGCAAGACCGCATTGGGTTGGTAGTGTTTTCGGGCGATGCATTTTCACTGGCACCGCTTACAACAGATTACGATTTATTGAAAAACTATCTTAACGATATCAACTTCGAGATGATTGAATCGCGCGGAACGGCCATTGGCAGTGCCCTGGCCGTGGTTACCAATCGCATGCGCGAATCAGAAGCAAAATCTAAAGTAGGTATATTGATCAGCGATGGCGATAACACCGCAGGAAACATTGATCCCATCACATCGGCTGAGTTAGCAGCCGCCTACGGTATCAAACTCTACACCATCGTTGTGGGCAAAGAAGGCTTGGTACCTTTTGGAAAAGATTTTTTTGGACGACCGCAGATGGTAGAGAATACCGTAGATGAAAGCACCATGCGCAAAATAGCGGAAATCGGCACCGGTAAGTTTTTCCGCGTAACCGACAACGAAGCCTTGGTGAGTGTGTTCAAGCGAATCGATCAATATGAAAAGGCTGAGATCAAAGAAAACCGATTCAAAGACACATCCGATTTTTACTTTATTTACCTGCGCTGGGCCATTGTTTTGTTCTTACTGTGGCTGCTGCTCAAGTCGAGTTTCCTGAGCAATGTGTTGCAGGACTAAACAAATTTTAGGCGTCCACTTTCATCAGCAGCCAAATCAACAGCAAGTCAATGTGAGGTTGATCCCGGAGAAACCTTTGACTTGGCATTCCAAATTTGGCTTCCGCCAGGGCAGAATTTCTGGACATCCATTTTCCCCATGCTTATCTGCAACATTACTTTACGCGATACCTGAAACCTGCATACGCTACCGTGCCGAAAATGGGGCCCCACACCATGGCACTGTCGAAATGTGGACCAAACGGTGCGCTTGCTGCCACGATGGGATTGTTTACGGTAAAGTTGTTGATGTTTTCACCACCCACATACACACTCCACTGCGTACCGAAATCTTTGGTTATTTGTGCATTCATGAGGAAGTACGGTTCGGAGTCAGGCGGCAGTTGATGAATGATTGGGTTCGATGACATGTCAGGCATGCGTTGCACCCCGATGCGGTTGAGGGTCCAGTCAAACGCCCAATTGGTTTTGGTCTTATAAGCCACGTTGACGAATGCGCGGTCGCGCGGCACCATGGGGCGCAGCAGGCGGCCATTGAGATAGTCAGTTTGCACATCCAACCAACGGTAGGCGATGCGCACGTCTAACCTTCTGGCCAATTGATAATCTACCTGGGCCTGGATGCTGTGTGAAAATGATTTCCCCCTAAGGCCAAAAAAGTTGATTTGTTGTGCGTTGTTGTCCCAATCCATCACGGCCTGGTTGGCAAAGTTGGTGAAGAAGTAGTCAACGCTGAAATTGCCGGGGCGGTAGTTGATCGTGAAATCCTGTTGAATGCTCACACCATAATTCCACGCATCATCGGGGCGAAACCCGTAGGCTTTGGTGGTCTGCACGTTTGACAGCACCAGCGTTCGGGAAGACGCCAGGAATGCAGAATTTTCTGCGATGATGTTTGCCACGCGCCACCCCCTGCCGAATGATGCACGCAGAAGGGTGGTATTCGTAAGGTTATACCTCGCATGCAGGCGGGGCGTCCAATAAAGGCCAAACAAATTGTGGTAATCCACGCGCGCACCGGCCACCACCGAAAACTTTTTCAAATTATCATAGGAGTATTCGACAAAGGCACCATTCACCTGCTCGGTACGGCTGAAATCAAATTGACTGAGATTATCAGCGGGCCCCAGCCGTTCAATGAATCGGTCATACAAAAAACTCAAGCCCGTTTTGAATTTGTGCGATGTGCTGCCGATGATCGATTGATAAATCAAATTCGCGTAAGCTGATTGTTCTTCTGCATTGTGCACGTTAAACCCGAAGTAACTGTTATGCAGATGGCGCAGCACATTTACCTGCACACCAACACTCTTGAAGGGACGCCCGGGAAATTGGTAGCCCAACTTACCCACAGCCTCGTAGCGTTCGGTGTTGATTTCCAACCCATAACGGTTAGTGGTAAATTTATCGCGCTCAATATTGTAACCAACCTGTCCACCTTGCTTTTTGTCGTTCAGATATTTGAGCGATATCTGCCCCAGCCATCCGTTGCCGGAGTTGTACGTCCAGCGATTGACGAAGTTAGTTTGCGCTCCGGTGGGGAAATCCAGAAATGAGTCTTTGTTCTGGTCAATCTCAGTTGGGCGCACACTGCCGTGCACCAAAAAAGTGGTAGCCCATTTTTTTGACACCTGCGTGGTCAATATTGCATTTGCTTCAGATCGGCCTGTGTTGTTTACGTAGGCATTCAAATACAGTTTATCGCTCTCTTGTGGCTTTTTAAGTTCTACATTGATTTGCCCTGCAATGCTCTCGAATCCATTCACTACCGAGCCCACACCTTTTGTGACCTGTATTGAATTGATCCAGGTGCCTGGAATAAACTGGATGCCCTGACTTGCTGCCAGCCCACGCACCCCCGGCATATTCTCTAACGAAATCATCGTATTGGCACCGGCCAAGCCCAACATCTGGATCTGTCGCGTTCCCGTAAGTGCGTCTGTAAAAGCAACATCAACCGAGGGATTGGTTTCAAAACTCTCTGACAGATTGCAACATGCCGCTTTGAACAACTCCTTCTCATTCATGGTGACTGTGCTGATGCCGGACGTGACATCTGAGTAGGTGGATGGCCGCCAGCCTTGCACCGTTATTTCTTCCAGGTAGCGTTCGGATTTCATCTCTACCCTGATGCTGGTTTGGTTTGTGACCAACACAGTATCGGCTCTGTAGCCGGCAAAACTGATGATGAGTTGGTTACTTCCGGCAACCCGGTCGATCAAAAATACGCCATTTTCTTTGGTGGCCGTTCCAACAGCAGTGCCGAGCCAATATACATTGGCACCTGCCAGCGGTTGGTCTTTTCCCTTTTCATCCTTTTCAAAAACTACACCCAACAGTTTTTGAGCATACAAAGATGATGATATGGCGATCAAAAAAAGTGAGAAAATTGTATTCTTCATGGTTGACGTGTTGAGTGATCTCACTGATGGTCGTGGTCACGGTATAAACAGCAAAACGGCAATAAAGCATACACCTCGTCTTTGGCTTTCACCTTTTCTGTATCGTGTCCTACAGAGGCCACCAATTCGTGAATCTTTTGCTCAGTGATTTTGTCTGCGTTGTACACTACGTCTAATTGTTTGGTTTTGGTGTTCCACTGCGCTTGTTTGATGCCCTTGTAATCCAGCACCTTCTCGATGCGGGCTTTGCACATGGCACAATTACCAAAAACTTTTATAGAGGTAGCGACCGTGCCGGATTGCGCCCGGGCAGTGACGATGAAGAATGCGATGGATAGCGTGAAGATTGTCGTTTTCATAAAATTATCGTGAGAAGTTAGAAAATCAAATTGGTAAACAGAGCGGCTGCAAATTGCCGGCCGCAGGCCACTGGCGATGGCGAGTTAGGCGAGCGGGTCGTAAAAAAGGAGGCTATGGGCTCGCTTGTAAATCGGAATTTTGGGAGGGAGTATGAGTTCGCGTTCACACGCAAGTGCTTCACCCATTGTTACGCCATCCAAATCAACTGCAAAGATCTCAGCAATGAAATTAAAATTCGGAACGGGTGCTGTCAAAGATATGCTGCCGGCATGGTCATTTGTAATCTGAATGAGCTCGTGCTCGTCATCACAGCAATTGTTATCCGGGTTGTATTTTGCGCAAACACATTTTTTGGCATCAAAAGCAAACACAGCGGTATGCTTCGCGCGCCCCATGCAGAAATGGGTTGACTTGACTACGCCTATGCTCATCATGGCATAAACGAAGGCGAACGATATACATAACATGCGATTCACTGTGCAAATAAACCGAAAATCCGGTAAAAAGGTTTCTGTGGGATCAGAAAACCCGCATCAAATGCGCATAGAAACTGCATGCTTCGGCTATCTGGCCAGTTTCAACAGATTCGTTCACCATGTGTGCAAGCGTGTGATCGCCCGGGCCAAAACCGATGGTGGGTATGCCCAATGCAACTGGCGCCACGGCATTGGTACTGAAATCCCAAAACTCAAAACGATCCGGTGAATGTCGAAAACTTTCTTGATAGGCAAACCGGGCTGCATTTGCCAGCGGGTGTTGTAGATCAATCTTCCAGGCCAGGTGAAAAGGGTCATATTGAATTCTACGGCCCGTGTAGCTATGACGGATGAGTGTTCCCAATTTCCAGGTGGCTTCCTTTCCATCGATCAGGTCATCCATTTCGCGTTCGATCTGTGCCCGTGTCTCCCCCACTGCCATCCTGCGATCGAGGTACACAGCGCACTCACTGGGCACTGCATTAAGTGACGCGCTCACGCTTGTGATCTGCGACAGCACCAGCGTTGGCCCCGATTGTTGTGCCGCTTTCATCAACCGCTCGTTGAGCCGCTCTGCTCGCTGGATGATTTCGGCCATTTCATAAATCGCATTCTTGCCCTTTTGAGGTGTAGCTCCGTGCGCTGAAATACCATGCGTGGTAATGAGTACCTGCGCTTTGCCTTTGTGGCCGAGGGCTATCCTGCCATTCGATGGCTCACAAATAACCACGGCATCGGGTCGCAAACCGGTCTCCCGAAAAAGGTGCTTCAAATTTTCTCCGTCACAGTCTTCTTCCAACACCGTACACGATACATATACTGCCTTCCCTTCAAGCCAGCCATTCTGCTTCGCCCAGGCGGCCGCATGCATTGAAGCGGCAACGGACGACTTCATGTCTACTGAGCCTCGGCCATGCAACCTGCCGTTGGCAATTACCCCATCAAAAGGTGGGTACAGCCAGGCTGCCTCATCATTCACTTCCACGGTGTCGACATGCGAATCAAACCAAATCGAACGGCTGCCGCTACCCATCTTGCCGTATACGTTACCCATAGTGTCGCGGTGTACTGCATCAAAACCCAATTCTTTCATTTTGTCTTCACAAATCTGTATAGCTTGCCCCTCCTGCCCGGGGTAGCTTTTGATGCGCACCAGCGCCTGTGCAAAGGCAATTGAATCTTGTTGATAAGGTGTGAGGCCTTTCATCAATTAAAAATAATACTTTGTTTTGTTCTTTCAGCCAAAACAGCAGCCGAGTCTGACCGCTCATCAAAATCAACGATCCTGTTCTTTTCCATTCCGTTTTCATCTGCATGCTTGAACTTCAAAACATCAGCAAACAGTACCACCGGCATACCGTTGTGAAGATACCGGCCCTGTCGCTGAACGGCCATTATTGGTTGCAAGGTGCCAACGGTTCAGGTAAATCTACATTCTTACGGATGGTGGGTGGATTGATTCCGTTTGATGGAGACATCCTGCTGGATGGCATCAGCATCAAAAAGCAGCCTGTTTCGTACCGAAAGCTGGTGAGCTATGCGCAAGCCGAGCCGGTATTCCCGGGCTTCTTGACGGGCACCGACCTGATTTCGTTTTACAACCAAACCCGAGGTGCCGCTACTGCCAAAACTGCTGAATTGATTGATGCGTTCAATATTGGCTCATACATTGGCAACCCCATCGCCACCTACTCGAGCGGCATGGTGAAAAAACTTTCGTTGGTGCTGGCGTTTACAGGCGAAGCGCAACTGCTGTTAATGGACGAGCCTTTGGTAACGCTTGATCAAACCAGCATCGGCACATTGTTGGCACTGGTCTCCGCACGAGCGCACCGGGGAAGTCAGTTCATCTTCACTTCGCACCAGCCCATTGATTTGCCATCGCTCAACATCCAATTGCTCGAGATCAAAGACCACACGTTGTGGGTAATGTAACAAACATTTTAGTCAAAGTGTTCGTCAGAAAATTTTACGAGCGCAACACCGGCTTGCTGGCGCTTGTGTTCTATGTGATGTTTGGTATCGTGGAATCCAATCAGCTTATCATCTTTCATCAATCATTGATTTTTGGCATCTTGTCATCACTGCCCATGCTGCTGCTTGTGATGTTTATTTGGTTGTTGTATGCATTGAAGTTTCTACAGCTCATTTTTGCTGAGTTGGCGCAGCCGCAAAAGCGGTTTTTTGGATTGTACGCCACCCTGCCACTTACCCTTCAATTTCAAGGTTGGTTGCTTGCGGTATCTTGCATGTACATGCCGGTGTTGTTGTATTCAATTTTTATTGTGTGGGTTGGCTTCGTCAATGCACTCGTACTGCCTGCGGTGGCGGTCATTGCCTTCCATCTGCTCGTTTTGTTGTCAGCGAGTACCTGGATCATCCGGTACTTGCGGATACCAAGCGAGAAACAGCCACTTTCATTTTTCCCAGCCCTCCGATTCCGCTGGCGCAAACCATTTCCTTTCTTTTACATTTCGTTTCTTTTCAATGAAATCCCGCTGGCCCTTTTGTTGACCAAAACATTTTCACTTTTTTGCCTTTTTGGGTTTTTACAAATTCCGCTGGACCACTACGACAACCGTGTAGCACTGCTTGGATTTTTATTTGGGTTGATGGCGCACGCTGTAATTGTGTTTGAGTGCAGAAAACTAGAAGCCGAAAAAATGACATTCTTACGCGGTTTACCCATTCCTGTCAGCAAAAGCTTCACGCAAATCGCGTTAGCGTACGCATGCCTGATATTGCCTGAAGTATTGTTTTTAGCCGTCAACCACGTGCCCGCCATTGATTTGGTGCTCACGGCAGCCCTTGGGGTGTCCTTTCTCACCTACCTACACCTGCGACTGTATGACGGTGAGTTAAACATGGATAAACACCTGACCCACACCTTCATGTTATTCTTGCTGTGCTTTGCTGCGGTGCTTTTCAATCTGGCCTGGCCGACCGCTCTAGTGTTGTTGGCAACGGGCTTCTACTACAACAGGCGACATTACTATCGCACCGAAGCGGGATAACATTTTTTCTTTTGCGGTGTTTGTAATAAAAAATTGATGTATGTTTTCATTTTTAAAAAAAAATCCTGTGCAGCAACTGGAAAACAAGCGCAAGAAGCTGTTGGAAGAGGCCATGCACGTGCAGCGCTCGGGCGATCTTAAGTTATATGCGGTAAAGATGGAGGCCATCGATAAACTTGAAAAAGAAATTGAAGCACTTCGCAACACAGCCCATTGAGGAGCTCATTGATCAGGAGACTACTTTGTTTTGGCTGAGGCGTGACCTTCGCCTACAAGACAATGCAGGGTTATATCATGCCCTGAAGGAGAACAAACAGGTGCTGCCAATTTTCATATTCGATTCTGAAATCCTCCATTACCTCGAAGACAAAAATGACCTGCGTGTGCAGTTCATTCACCAGTCGCTGGAGTTGGTTCAAAAAGATTTGGAAGAACACGGCAGTTCGCTTTTGGTGTTTCATGGAAACCCCTTGGATGTTTTCAGAGCAATACGCCCCAAGAATGTTTACACGAACCACGACTACGAGCCCTATGCCCAACAGCGCGATGACGCTGTTGCGCGGATCCTTTCGGAAAAATCGATTCCTTTTAAAACGTACAAAGACCATGTCATTTTTGAAAAAAGTGAAGTTGTGAAAGACGATGGAAAGCCATACACGGTTTTCACCCCTTTCAGTAAAAAGTGGAAGGCAAAGCTCCAACCTTCAGATGTTAAAACTTACCCCACAAAAGAATACCTCAGTCATTTCAAGCAGACCAAGCCCCTTCGGATGCCGGCACTGCAGGATATAGGGTTTGCCGCGTCAGCGTTTGAATTTCCCGCGCGCGTGGTTCGTCAATCGATCATTGAACATTATCACGAGCAACGCAACTTCCCGGGCACAGAAGGCACCACGCGCCTCAGTGTGCATTTACGCTTCGGAACGGTAAGTATCCGCCAGCTTGTGCAAGTGGCCCTCAAAAAAAACGAAGCATGGTTGAGTGAACTGATCTGGCGCGATTTCTACCACATGATATTGTGGCACTTTCCACAGGTAAAAACAAAATCTTTCAAACCAGCTTACGACAAAATAGCCTGGCGCAACAACGAGCAAGAGTTTGCAGCCTGGTGCGAGGGTAAAACCGGCTACCCGATAGTAGACGCAGGCATGCGCGAACTGAATGCCACAGGATTTATGCACAACCGCGTGAGGATGATTGTTGCCAGCTTTCTGACGAAACATTTGCTGATCGACTGGCGGTGGGGCGAGGCCTACTTTGCCAAGAAGCTGCTCGATTTCGATTTGGCCGCAAATAATGGAGGATGGCAATGGGCTGCGGGATCGGGGTGCGATGCTGCACCTTATTTTCGTGTGTTTAACCCCGCACTGCAGACCGACCGGTTCGATCCTGCGTTGAAGTATGTCAAAAAGTGGGTACCCGAATACGGGTCGCCCACGTACCCACAACCCATAGTGGAACACAAATTCGCGCGAGACAGGGTGCTGAAAGTGTACAAAGAGGCGTTGGGGTAAACCAACATGGTGCACCGCAGCCATGGAAACCCACCAATGTGCACAACTGTCCTTTTTTTATTCAGCCGGTGTAGCGATCCTTCCCGGGCATTGCCCTGTTTGAAAAAAAATATGAACACGTGGAACCTTTATCGTAATTTTACGATTAACGGAACATGGGACTTACAAAAGCCGAAAAGTTTACCAAAATGCAAAACGAGTTGGCCGCCATGGCAAAAGCACTGGCACACCCTGCGCGAATTGCCATTGTTCAGTATCTGATTAAATCAAAATCCTGCATTTGTGGTGACATTGTGGATGAATTGCCCTTATCGCAATCAACGGTATCACAACATTTAAACGAGTTAAAGAAAGTAGGCCTCATCAAAGGAGACATAGAAGGCCCGAGTGTGTGCTATTGCATTGACGAAAAAAAGTGGTTAAAGGCCAAAAAGCAACTGCAGGTGCTATTTGAAAGCTTGCAAGCAACAACGTGTTGTTGATTTTTTTGTCCAACTGTATTGCAATATGACGATAAACGAAACTCGCTATGAAAACTGAAACATCTGAAACATTAAGGAATTTGGTGAAAGAAAAGTATGGACAGATCGCGGTGCAATCCCGTGAGGTCAATGCGGCCAGTTTATGCGGTGCAACGTGTGGGTGCAGCACCGTTGACTACTCACTGATGGCAGACGACTACACAAACCTGCCTGGGTACGTACCCGATGCCGACCTAGGACTAGGTTGCGGGTTGCCAACGGAATTTGCAGAAATCAAAAAAGGTGACACCGTTGTTGATTTAGGATCAGGCGCTGGAAACGATGCTTTTGTTGTGCGATCTATTGTAGGTGAAAGCGGCAGGGTGATCGGTGTTGATTTCACTCAGCCAATGATTGACAAGGCGCGGTCGAATGCCAAGCGTTTGCAATATGACAATGTAGAGTTTCGGTTGGGTGACATCGAAAACATGCCGGTGGCGGAAGATACAGCCGATGTGGTGGTAAGTAACTGCGTGTTGAACCTGGTGCCCGACAAGAAGCAAGCTTTTGCAGAGACATTTCGAATTTTAAAAAATGGCGGTCATTTCAGCGTATCTGATATTGTGCTTGCGGGCAATTTGCCTGAAGGCCTGGTAAAAAGTGCTGAAATGTATGCGGGCTGCGTGTCGGGGGCGATTCAGCGTGACACCTATTTATCAACCATTGCGGATGCAGGTTTTGTAAACATCAGGATACAAAAAGAAAAACGGATCGAAATACCAAAAGAAATTCTGGCCGAATATCTATCAGCGGATGCGATGAGAAAATTTGACCACGATGACGTAGGAATCTTCAGTCTGACAATTTATGCAGAGAAACCAGCGCAATGCTGTGGCCCGGGGTGTTGCAACTAAAACGAACAGCAGATGAAAAAAATATTAATACTCTGCACCGGCAATAGCTGCCGGAGCCAGATCGCGGAAGGATACATGCGCCACTTCGCAAACGGCAAGGCCGAAGTGTACAGTGCAGGAATTGAAACACATGGTGTCAACCCGCGTGCCATCGCCACGATGCGTGCTGACGGTCTTGACATTTCAGGCCACACCTCCAACAACGTGAGCGAATACGAGCAAATAAAATTCGACTTTGTCATCACCGTATGCGACAACGCGCAGGAACGCTGCCCGGTGTTTCCGACTACGGCACAAAAACTGCACCATAACTTTCCTGACCCCGCCAAGGCAAAAGGAACCGAAGCAGAAATCGTAGAGCAATTCGCCCGTGTACGTGAACAAATAAAAACATATTGCCGAGAGTTTGTAAATCAACATATCGGTTGAACAGAGTCGAATGCGGTGCACAACCTGGCACAGTATTAATGCGGCAAACGTCTTTTTTTGATCATTCCGCCCACCGTGTCTTTCACGCTCGTCATTGCCACAAATGCATGCGGGTCGATTTTTTCAATCTCTGTTTTGAGTCGATTCAATTCCAGCCGTGTGATCACGGTAAATAAGATTTCTGTTTGTGTTGCATCTCCTCTTTTGCCATACCCTTTGCCACCGGTGTAAATTGTGAGGCCGCGGCCTAAATTATAAATAATCATTTGGCGAATCTCATCGCTATGGGTTGAAACGATCGTTACGCCAATGTACTCTTCAATCCCTTCGACAATGAAATCCAATGTGCGGGAAGCGGCTAAGTATGTAATCATGGAATACAATGCAATTTCTACCCCCAACAGATAGGCAGCAGCAGAAAAAATAATCACGTTGATCACCAATACAACATCACCCAGGGTGGCGGGCACCTTGCGGGTGATGTAGATTGCCAGCACTTCGGTGCCATCAATTACGGCACCGCCTCGCACGGCCATTCCAATGCCGGCACCAAGAAAGAAACCCCCGAAGAGCGCAACAAGGAAATTATCGCGCGTGACATCCGGAAAAGTGACGGTGGCGAGACACAGCGAGAGGCCGGCTATCGCCAATGCAGTTTTGAACGCGAATTGTTGGCCCATCACCACGTAGGCCAAAATGACAAACGGAATGTTCACCAACACGATCAGGATGTAAAAAGGAACTTGCGTGAGGGCTGAAAGCAGCAAAGATATACCGGTAGCGCCTCCATCAATAAAATCGTTGGTGAGCAAAAAACCCTTGAAGCCAAATGAGGCAGAAAAT
>DHLV01000229.1:12997-30717 GCA_002405445.1 Flammeovirgaceae bacterium UBA4659
GCAAAAAACCCTTGCAGCCAAATGAGGCAGAAAAAATTCCCAGTGTGATCAAGAATGCATCTTTCAAGTGGTTCTTGAGCGATATCTTCAACTCGCGGTAGCCTTTTGCGAAAGCATAACTTGAATAAGACCCTTTTACGCTTTCGGGCTTATAGCGCAAAACTGCATTTTTTATAAGTTTTTTTAGAAAAGGAGTCATTGCGCAGCGTAGTGTCTCATTTTTACTGTCAACAATTCAACCGAACTGGCTTCAGATGTAATGTGGATTTGCTCAGGACCTCACCATTGAAGCGGCTAGGCTTTTTTAGGGGGTAGGTCAAATGCCTTGGCCTCGTGCACAAACTTTTCTTTGTGAGATCCATCGCAAAACGGCTTGTTGCCCGAGAGCCCGCAACGGCACAAACCGATCACGGTGCGTCCTTGCAATCCATACGCACTCCCCTGCGCGTCCACAATTTCAAAGTCTCCTTCCACTTTGAGCGAACCGTTGTTGTTGATAGTGATTTTTGTTGTCATAAAATACTGATTAGTTATTTGCTGTTCATTCTTTGATCACGCGGTATGTCTCATTTTTACACCGAATGACTTGCGTACCTGCACCCACGTGCGGGCTGGTAGATTGCCGACCTGCTCACACGTGACCTGACTGTCTTTCGCCTCTTCGGTACAGCGTTACAAAATTACAAATCATTATCGGAAAACCGGCTTATGCCAGAAACAAAACACCGTTTCATCGGTTTAAGACAGCATGCAAAACATTGTTATCATTGGCGCTTCGTCTGGCATTGGTCGGGCGTTGGCAATACAACTGAGCCGAGGCAGCCACCAAGTATTCGGCACATTCAACAAAAACATGGCGAATCCTCCGGAAGGGTTAACATCCTACACACAACTGAATACACTTGATGAGAACCCGGATTATTCTTTTCTGCCTGACACCATCGATGGGCTGGTGTACTGCCCGGGAGCTGTGAATCTAAAACCGTTTGCGCGCATCAAACCCGAGGATTTTTTAGCAGACTACCAGTTGCAAGTGCTGGGTGCAGTGAAAGCTATTCAAACGTGCCTGCCGAAAATGAAAAATGCGGCAGCCGGGTCAATCGTTCTGTTTTCAACCGTAGCGGTGCAAACCGGTTTCAACTTTCATTCACTTGTGTCAAGTTCGAAGGGTGCCGTGGAAGGGTTGACCCGTGCCCTGGCTGCAGAATTAGCACCCAAAGTGCGGGTAAACTGCATCGCACCCTCCATCACCGACACACCGCTCGCGGGTACGTTGCTCAACAGCCCCGAAAAAAAGGAGGCCAATGCGCAGCGTCATCCGCTTAAGAAAATCGGCAGGCCGGAAGACCTCGCCTACGTGGCTGCATTTCTGCTCAGCGAACAATCAGCGTGGATGACCGGGCAAATTATTCATGCCGATGGTGGCATCTCAGCATTGCGTGTATAAGTGATATGCAACGCCCTTGGAATGTCATCAATGTGCCGGTGTACAGTTTGGCGACCGAAGTAAACGGAGTGGTGAACATGAACGTATGCACGTACGTTACCGCGGTAAGCATGAAGCCGAAGCGCTACCTTGTGGCAGTATATGAAAATACCCAGACACTGGCGAATCTGCAAACGAACGAGTTCGCAGTGTTGCAGTTGTTGAGTCCCATTCACCTGCGGCTGATCAATGCGCTCGGGAAAAAGTCCGGAAAGACTTACAACAAGCAACAGTACCTGCAAAAGCAATCAATGGTAGAAACATGGCAGGGCCGCACGGTGTTAAAAAATGCTGCCGCTTACCTGTTGTTGAAAAAAGTTTGGCACCGCCCGGCCGGTGACCATTTGGTATATGTTTTTGATGTCGAAAAATTCCTGTCGCTACCCAACCCGGTTTTGACGTTGAACGATCTTCGGGCACACAAACTCATCTCCATCTGACATGCACAAAAAACAGCACCTGCCCCAAAAAAACTGCGTGACCTGCGGCAGGCCGTTCACATGGCGTAAAAAATGGGAAAAAGTGTGGGAAGACGTGAAGTATTGCAGTGACCGCTGCCGAGGCAACAGGGGCAAAACGGGGAGAAAAGTTTGAATTACGAAAATGTTACTACTGCACCATGCAACCACTCTTGCCGTTGCAGCCCTGCCAAACGAACTATACTGACGTGGATTTTTATTGAAATTTGAGGGTTTTTATGATTTGGGTTGATATTATTTAGAATCATTCTAAATTTGTGCCGAAGAAATAAATGACACTTATGGCACCACTAAAAGAGGCGATCAGCGCCAAGCACAAACTTGCAGAGCAAATGCCCTTCAATGCTCGGATGTTTCGAGGGCAGTTAACACAAGAACAATACCTGTTGTACCTCCGTCAACAGTTACAAATCTTTGAAGCAATCGAGCGTATCGGCCTACCCCATAATCGTCTAAAAAGAACCGAGGCGGTTCAGGCAGACATTGAAGAACTCCACGCACAGGGCCACACAGCAGACTTCATTCTGGCAAGCACGAAGGCGTACGCAGATTACCTATCTGCGCGTTCATACGAGGAAATATTGCCCCACGTCTACCTCAACTACATGGCACTTATTTTTGGCGGGCAAATGATTAAAAAGCATGTTCCATCTGCCGGGCGCATGTACGCCTTTGACAATATCCAGGAAGCCGTGCAATCCATCAGAGCTGTACAAAAAGATGAATGGGCAGATGAAGTAAACAAAGGATTTGACTTTAACATTTCCATTTTTAATGAATTAGAAGCCGAATGTGCCGTAATGAAATAAACTGTTGCTGTGATGGATATCATACAAGATATTGGGATAATTGGGTTCCTTTTCTTCTTTTTCAAAGGTCTGATTTGGCTGATTGTTTTTGCGTTGATGTATTTCGGGTTGGTTGACAGGCAAAAGGTGCAAGCGCTGAAATCGAAGTTTAACTTTTGGAAAAGAAAAACCGGGTAGCGAGGGTTTTTCGAAATCGGTGTTGCCCGATGCCGGCAGCCCCTATCCGTACCGAGTGTAACTAAATCACGAATGAGGTGTTTTAGCTATTGATTGCCGTGACACACGCCACCCTCATTTTTCCGCACCAGCTATTTGAAAAGCACCCTGCACTATACCAAGGAAGGCCAGTGTTTTTGGTAGAAGAATATCTGTATTTCAGGCAGTATCTTTTTCACAAGCAAAAGCTCACCTTCCACCGCGCCAGCATGAAGGCGTATGAGGCGCATTTGTTGAAAAATGGATATCAGGTAACGTACATAGACGCCCATCATCAACTAGCTGATGTGCGGCAGTTGGTGGCCGCACTGGCGGCACAGGGGTTTATCGCGATTCATTACGCAGATGTAGTTGACTGCTGGCTGGGGCAGCGCATCCGCAGCACTGCCGGCAGGCACTCTGTGGCTTGCACTGAGTATGAGTCTTTTTCATTTCTGTCGGATCAAAAAACAGTAGATCAATATTTTGGGGAAAAGAAAAAATTTTTCCAAACCGACTTCTACATGCAGCAGCGGAGGCGCCTCGACCTATTACTGACTGCTAAAGGTGAGCCCTTAGGAGGGCAATGGACCTATGACGCTGACAACCGGCTCAAATATCCCAAAAACAAGAAACCCCCCGAAGCGATATTTCCAACGCCAAACCCGTTTTGGAAAGAAGCGGCTGTCTATGTGCAGCAGCATTTTCCGAACAACTATGGCAATGTTAATTCCGATTTCGCCTACCCTACCACATTTGCAGAAAGTAAAGCATGGTTGCAAGCATTTCTGGCAACACGGTTACAGGAATTTGGCGCGTACGAAGATGCGCTCGTTACCGATGAGCACATCTTGCATCACAGTGTGCTCACACCCATGCTGAATGCGGGGTTACTGACGCCACACCAGATCATTGATGAAACGGTGGCTTTCGCCAATCAAAACGATGTTCCGCTCAATTCGTTGGAGGGATTTATCCGACAAGTAATCGGCTGGCGCGAATTCATCAGGGGTGTGTACGTGCACAAGGGCACAGCAGAACGCACCAAAAATTACTGGAGGTTTACTCGTAAAATTCCTGCGTCATTCTGGACCGCCACCACCGGCATACCACCCATCGACAGCACCATCAACAAGATTTTGAAGACCGGCTATTGCCACCACATTGAGCGGCTGATGGTGTTGGGCAACTTCATGCTGTTATGTGAGTTTGATCCCGATGAAGTGTACCGGTGGTTCATGGAAATGTTCATTGATGCCTATGATTGGGTGATGGTGCCCAACGTTTATGGCATGAGCCAGTTTGCCGATGGCGGACTGATGGCCACTAAACCCTACATCAGCGGCAGCAACTATTTGATGAAGATGAGCGACTATGAAAAAGGTGACTGGCAAAAAACCTGGGATGCACTCTTCTGGCACTTCATGCACACCCACCGAGACTTCTTTCTGAAAAATCCGCGATTGGGCATGTTGGTAAAAACTTTTGATAAGATGCCCGATGAAAAACGCAATGGCCATCTGAAATTGGCCGTTACCTTTTTAAAACATCTCTGATGAGGATCCCCGCACTCCAAGCGCACCTCTTTGTGCCGGAAAGGCGATCAGCGCAGTTCACCGGTTTTCGTTTTGATCGGTATCGCACGTCAGCATTACAGCATCCGAAGCCATGGTCAGGCGGCCGGCACCCCGTTTATCACGGAATTGTCACTTGAAGTTATTTGTTGCGACAACTCTGCGCGAGGCGTGACGAAGCCTGACGGCACCGACAACATTGTATGGAAAACCCCAAACACTGAAAATGACAGAAAATTTGTCGACAACAATAACATCCAATCCTTTCATGTTCAATCGTCAGCACGAAGTGTAAAAAGTATCACGACTTTTTTGTGTATTATTGAATTGCCCCAAACGGCTCAGTTTGCCTCGCACGCCCACGGATTCAAACAAAAATCCATTTCAGATGTTTGTGCCTATATGAAAATCCTCCTCACAGGCTCCACGGGCTACATCGGCAGGCGGCTTTTGCCAGAATTGGTACGTGCCGGCCACCAAGTTGTTTGCCTCGTGCGCGACAAACGCAGGTTTGACTGGGACGACTTCGATCAGGCTTTTCTGGCAAACGTAGAAGTAGTGGAAGGTGACCTCACCGACCCAGCCTCCGTAAAGGATATTTCCATCCGCTGCGAAGTGGCATTTTACCTTGTGCACTCAATGAGTTCCTCTTACGAGAACTTTGCCGACAATGAGGCGCGCTCAGCGAATACCTTTGTGCAACTGGCCAACCAATGCGCGGTGAAGCAAATCATTTATCTCAGCGGTATTGTCAACGATCAGGATCTTTCTGACCACCTACTCTCGCGCAGAAATGTGGAACACATTCTACAGCAGTCGAACATACCCGTTACCGTGCTTCGGGCTGCCATCATCATCGGCTCGGGCAGCGCATCGTTTGAAATCATCCGCGACCTGGTGGAAAAACTTCCGGTGATGGTGGCTCCCAAATGGTTGAAAACAAAATGCCAGCCCATAGGCATCCGCAATGTCATCCAATACCTGCAGGGAGTGATGCTTAAACCCGAAACCTTTGGCCAAACCTTTGACATTGGTGGCACTGACATACTTACCTACAAAGAAATGCTGTTGGGTTATGCCAAGGTGCGAGGCCTCAAACGCTGGATCATCACCGTGCCGGTGCTTACGCCTAAACTTTCATCGTTGTGGCTGCTGTTTGTTACCTCCACTACGTTCTCGCTTGCGCGCAGCCTCGTTAACAGCATGAAAAATGAAGTGGTGTGCAAAGACAACCGCATTCTGGATATTGTGCCGCTGCAACGCCTGAGCTACGAAGCAGCACTTCGTTTGGCTTTTAACAAGATTGAAAAGAATGAGATCGTGTCCAGTTGGAAAGACTCCATTTCGCTGGCAACGATGGAGAAACATTTTCTGGATCAAACGGAGGTACCACAACATGGCGTGTTCACCGATGTGCGGAAGATTTCCTTTTCGCGCAGCAAAGAAGAAGTGCTTGACAATATCTGGCAGATTGGCGGCAACCAAGGCTGGTACTTTGGCGATTTCCTTTGGGGCATTCGCGGGCTACTTGACACAATGATTGGCGGAGTGGGGTTGCGAAGAGGCAGGCGCAGTCCAACCGATTTAAAAGCCGGTGATGCCCTTGATTTTTGGCGCGTGCTGGTAGCAGACCGAAACAATGCGCGGCTGTTGCTACTTGCTGAAATGAAATTGCCTGGCGAGGCATGGCTCGAATTCAAAATCCGCGAAAGCGGCAACGAAAAAACGCTGATACAAACTGCAACCTTCCGGCCTCTGGGGCTGTGGGGCAGATTGTATTGGTATTCTGTACTTCCCTTCCATGGATTGATCTTCCCGCAGATGGCAAAGAACATTGTGGAGCGGACAAAATCAGCAACAGAAAATGACCGTGCCCGGACATGACTTCCTTGACCGGCAGCGGTTTGTTGGCGACCCGGTGGCAGACACGCTGGTGGCTGACCTTATGCACACAAATCGGGCACATGTGCTCTATGCCCCGTTACGTCTTTCGCCCGAAGAATTGATCAAAACAAAAGCAGCCGATCCGGTATTCGATTTTTTGGTGGGCAAACAAACTTATCCGAAATGGTTTGACGAAAAGAGGATAATTAAGGGACAGGAATTATTTGAGCAATATGCCGTATCCATCATGAGTTTACTCGGTATGATGGCACTGCCCTATTGTTATGCTGCCTGCCCGGGCAACAAGGCACTCTACCTGACGGAAAAAATGCGCAATTCACCGGGTAAACGCCTGGCAGAGACCGGGGAGTTTACGCTCGGTGTGATGCGAAAAGGAAGCCATGCCAAAGGTAAAACAGGCTTTGTGCACATCAACAAAACGAGGATGATCCACGCGATCGCGCGGTTTCACCTGCAAAAAGAGAATTGGGACAGCCACTGGGGGGTGCCCATCAATCAAGAAGATATGGCAGGCACCAATCTTGCATTCTCGTATGTGATTCTTGCGGGCCTGCAACAATCGGGCATCCTGCTTTCGCCCCGGGAAAAAGATGACTATATCTTTCTTTGGAAATACGTGGGTCGTCAACTGGGCATTGATGAGCGACTGCTTCCTGACTCTTTTCAGGATGCACACGTGTTGGCAGAAACCATCAAGCTTCGCAACCTGCGGAAAACCGAAGAGGGTATGGTATTGACCCGCGAACTGGTGCGTTATTACCAACTCGCTTTTCCCAAGCGCGAGGCCGGTTTTATAGAGTCGCAGATGCGGTATTACCTGGGGCCCGAGGTATCTGGCTACCTTGGCCTGTCAGAAGATCCGATCAAAGATCAACTGATCACGTGGGCCAACGCGTGGCAGGAAATGCAAAACATATTCTCGCTGCCACGGCACCAGCTCCCGCAACTGATGAGCAACCTCGGCTCATTGAAAAAGAAAACAACCGACCAACCCATATAAACCACCGGAGAGAACATGAAGGCTTTTGCTTTTCGGGAAATCAACACTTGGGAGCGGTTTTACCGCGCTAACTTCATCAACAGCCTCACCGGCTTCAAATCGGTGAGTTTGATTGGCACCGCAGATTTGAGTGGCAACACCAACCTGGCGGTGTTCAGCAGCGTTGTTCACATCGGGTCAGATCCGCCCCTGATAGGGTTCATCAATCGCCCCAAAAAAGCCGCGCCTCACACCATCGCCAATATTGAGGCCACCGGCCAATACACCATCAACCACATCAAGCCGCAGTTTGCGCGGCAAGCACACCAAACCAGTGCAAAGTATCCGGTGGGTGTCAGCGAATTTGAGCAAGTAGGTCTGGCCATGGAGTTTGTAGAGAATGTCACAGCACCTTTCGTGAAAGAAAGTTCCGTCAAGTATGCTTTGTCGCTTCAGCAGATCATACCGATTACACTGAATGAAACTTTTTTGGTGATCGGCAAAGTGGAAGTGGTGATGATTGAAGACCACATCCTAAACGCAGACGGCTTCCTTGAACTAGACAAGTGCGAAACGATATGCAGCAACGGAATCGATAGCTATTATGCCACCCAACACTTGTTACGGCTGCCCTATGCAAAGCCCTAGCCCGCCCATTGACTTTGTGTTGGACCCCGCAAATGCCTGATGCTGCCGCCCGTTCACATTGTGTGGTTGAAGCGCGACTTGCGCTTCAACGATCATCAGCCGTTGAAGCGGGCTGTTGAAGACGGCCTGCCCGTGTTGATACTCTATTTTTTTGAACCCACAGTGATGGGCGCCCCAGACAGTGACGAGCGTCATTGGCGATTTGTGCAAGAATCCATTTCAGACCTCAATCAACTGTTGCCATCGAAGGGTAAAATCCATGCAATCCACGGAGAAGTGGTTGCGAGCCTGGAAACGCTGCGGCAGCACTTCCAAATCAGGAAAATATTTTCTCACGAGGAGACCGGAAATGCCATCACCTACCAACGCGACATAGCAGTGGCTGCATTTTGCAGCCGGCACCAAATTGTTTGGCAAGAGTACCCAACAAACGGAGTGGTCAGAAGGCTGTACCACCGAAAAGACTTCAGCCAGCGCTGGCTTGGCACGATGACGGAACCTGAGTTTCAGGTTGACTTGCAAGCGCTTGTGCCGGTGTCATTGCCGAACGGGTTGTTGCCTGAGTACAGCGTGCAACACCTGCCAAACCGAAACTTCCAGCCGGGTGGCATAGGGGCGGCTAACAGGTATCTGCACAGTTTTTTGTACGAGCGAAAGTCAAACTATGCTCGGCATTTCTCCAAACCACTGGAAAGTCGCACCGGCTGCAGCCGATTGTCGCCCTACCTGGCCTGGGGTAATTTGAGCATGAAGCAAGTGTATCAAGCCACATTGAAAGCGATCGGGCAAACGGGCGATAAGCGAAACCTCAACTTCTTTATTGCACGGTTGCACTGGCACTGCCACTTCATACAGAAGTTTGAATCAGAATGCCGCATGGAGTTTGAAAATCTCAATCGCGGTTTTGACGAGATCAGAACTGAAATAAACCCCGATTATCTGCGGGCATGGCAGGAAGGAAATACCGGCTTTCCGCTGGTAGACGCCTGCATGCGGTGCGTACGCGCCACAGGATACCTGAATTTCAGAATGCGGAGCATGGTTGTTTCATTTCTGGCCCACCACATGTGGCAACCCTGGCAAGCAGGCGCAGCTTTTCTGGCCAAGCAATTTTTGGATTATGAGCCGGGTATCCACTATCCGCAATTTCAAATGCAGGCCGGCACCATGGGTGTCAACACCATCCGCATTTACAATCCCGTCAAACAAAGCGTGGAGCACGACCCTGACGGTATGTTTATCAAAAAGTGGGTGCCGGAACTGGAGCAAGTGCCCGCACCGCAAATTCATGAGCCTTGGAAGATGTCAGCTGAAGAAAAGTCGAAGTGGGGTATTGGCACCCGGTATCCACTGCCTGTGGTAGACCTGCTGGTGACTGCGCGTTTCGCCCGTGAGTACCTTTGGAGAACAAAAAGATCAAAAAAAGCACAGGCCGAAAATACCGGTATCCTCAAGAAACACACCCGAAACAAGCGGAGTAATGCAACCAAAAAAGCCGAAGGTGGGTGATTGGAGATCTGGTTTTGTGTTTAAAGCCATCTGCATGTCGTTAAACACCGAAAATTACCTTTCATCAAAATCATAACGGGTAAGTTCGCAAATACTTAAAAATAATGTTCAATGAATTGATGACATAAGTTGATATTTAATCAACATGTATAGAAAATAATCTAAATTTATAGTCAATAATTGAACATTTTTTGATCTCTGCTGAAATTACTTATCAATCGTTTGAAACAAGGCGGGGCAATAGGTGTTTAACAAGTATTAATTAACCCTTAACCACAATTTTATGAGTACACTTCTCTCAGACATCGTATCAATCCCTGTGGATGATCCGATTGCATTCACTTTCTTTACTGGCTACATGGCCATGCTTGCATCTGCAGTTTTCTTCTTCATGGAAAGAAGCAGCGTAGATGGCAAGTGGAAATTGTCGTTGCTTGTATCGGGCTTAATCACCGGTATCGCGGCAGTTCACTACTATTACATGCGCGACTACTACCTGGCAACAGGCCAAACGCCTACCGCCCTGCGCTACATTGACTGGACGTTGACTGTGCCATTGATGTGTGTAGAGTTTTATTTGTTGACCAAGGCTGCCGGTGCTACAGTGGGGTTAATGTGGAAATTGATATTGGCAGCGGTGTTGATGTTGGTTGCAGGTTACATTGGTGAAGCATTTACAGACGGGTCAACATCACACAGTGTCATCTGGGGTGTAATATCCACTGTTGGATATGTGTACATTTTGTACACCGCCTGGTTTGGTGAAGTTGCTCAACTTGCAAAGAATTCCGGAGACGCAGTGGTGGTGAGAGGCGTGAAGATTTTGGCTTGGTTTGTTTTAGTAGGATGGGCGGTGTATCCTATCGGCTACATGTGTATGCCCGGTGGATGGCTCAATACCGGCCTGGGCTGGAGCTCTTCAAACGTAGATTTATTCTACAACATTGCTGACGCCATCAACAAAATAGGATTTGGTTTGGTAGTATATAGTGTTGCAGTTTCTGCTAAATCATCAAAAGCGTAGCAGTTCACCAGTACACTTTCGTATGAATAATAAGTCAAGGAGTCACTTCGGTGACTCCTTGCATTTTAATTTGTGGGTACAGCCAATCAACCATTATTGTATCGCTTCACGATTATAGGCGCGGGCGCATCCGGGTTGTGGTTGGCGCACGCGCTGCTGGAGCACGGTCTTCTTGAAAACCAAACCCTTTGTATTGTAGAGGCTGACAGAAAAAAAGAAAACGACCGCACATGGTGCTATTGGGCTCAGAAGCCGATTGAACCTGCGGAGGCGATCAGCAAGCAATGGGCAAGGGTGCATCAGCATCATGCATCGCCTGAACCCAAATCACTGGCTCCCTATCACTACTACCACATTCGCAGTGCAGACTTTTACTCGATCGTAAAGGATCGGCTCAAGGCCTGCAAAAATGTTAGTTGGATTGAAGAAGAACTGCTCGAATACCACGAGCAGGAAAGCCACGTCTGCCTGGCAACCTATACACATCAATGGACGAGCCAACAGGTGTTTCTTTCGGCATTGCCAGCGCTATCCGCCAACATTGCACCGGCACGCAACAACAACGGCCACGGCCTGTTTCTTTGGCAATCATTTGTAGGGTGGCGCGTAAAAACGGCCACAAACGCATTTGAAGAAGATAACATGTCGATGATGGATTTCAGCATCGCACAAAATAACCAAACCCAATTTATGTACGAGCTGCCATTTTCAAAAACAGAGGCGCTGGTAGAGATGACCAGGTTTGGAAAAGAGAAATTGACAGTGGCAGAAGCAGAAGTGGAACTAAAAAAATATTTTTTGGACAAAGGCAAAGGCGCCTACACCATCGAAGAAGTTGAAACAGGCGCCATACCCATGACGCCCCAATTCGACAGTCGGCAAAGGTATTTACACCCACATACACGCACCGTTCTGATCGGTACGCTGGCAGGCGCCATCAAACCCTCTACCGGCTTTGGTTTTAAACGAATGAACGAGTACGCCACCGCACTGGCATCAGCCATCAAAAACAACACAGCACTGCCTACCATGTACCGCCCGTTCAGGTTCCGTTTATATGACGAATTACTTTTGTCGATACTCACTGAGACACCGCAGCGGGGAAAAGAAATATTTGAACAGCTCTTCCGCAGGCAACCGATACAACGTATCTTGAAATTTCTGGACGAGAAAACTTCGTTTTATGAGGAATTGCTGATTTTTATAAGGTTGCCCATCCGCTTGTTTCTGAAGTCACTTCTTTCCCGAATATTTACCTGATGTACGCGCAGTCACGTTTATTCAGCATACAATTGGTGGCACAGGTTGCACTGACTTTAGTGTTTTTTATTCTCCGTGTAAATTCAACGGCACAAGCGATATTTTGCGGGATGCTATTGTATGTAGTGGGCATCCCGCACGGCTCCAACGATTACTTGTACCGGCCCGATCAAACCGTGGCGGGCATGTTCAAATTTCTGGGGGCATACCTTGGCACCATGGCCGTGTACGCCACACTTTGGTGGTTTGTTCCAGCGTTAGCATTTGTGCTGTTCTTTTTCATTTCGTTTCACCATTTCGGCCAGTCTAACTTTGAAAATGATACGTTGTGGTACCCGCCATCGTGGCTGTGGGGGTTATGGATTCTGGCATTCCCGGTGCTGCTGCACTTTGACGAAGCCGTTTCAATCTTTCGGCAGATGATTGATGTGACCCCGTCAGATCCTGCCATCACACCACTCCTGCCAACAACCGTGCCGCTGAAAACGTGGCAGTGGATCGGCTCCATTAGCATTGGTATCGCATACCTCGCTGCACTGTTTTTTTATCAGCCGAAGAACAAACTGCGGTATGTGATGCAGTTTGTTGCGGTAACAACCTGGTACATTCTAATGCCGCTGTTGTCAGGCTTTGTGGTGGTGTTTTGTCTGTGGCATTCGCTGCAGTCGTTCCGGCACCAAAGCCAATATTACCAAACACGCTACGGCAAAGGACTATGGCCATTTGTAAAGGCGATGTTGCCCTTCACCCTGATCGCACTGATGGCTTTTGGGGTGTATGTTTACCTGAGGGAGTTCAAAATATCTGAAGCGTTTATCATGCTTTCGCTTATCACGTTGCCTCACGTACTGGTCATGCACCATCTGTATCACCATACCAACGAGTCGCCACAAACAGGTATCACGCCATCCACCTCATAGCAGAACAGAGCATGGAAAAGGAATTTACCGCATCGGAATTGGATCGCATCATACAGATGGCATGGGAAGATCGCACCCCGTTTGAAGCCATTCAGATGCAATTTGGGTTGAAAGAGAAAGAAGTCATCACATTGATGCGCGCGCACATGAAGGCCAGCAGTTTTAGGATGTGGCGCAAGCGCACCAACGGCCGAGCCACAAAGCATCAACTGATCGGCAACCTCGAAAATGGGCGCTTCAAGTGCAGTCGTCAGCGCACAATTTCCAACAACAAGGTCTCCAAGCGCTGATGGGTCCGACATTCCCCGCAGACTATGAATCCATCAAGAGGCGTGTGGAAGCGGCCGACCCCCTAGCCTATGCCCGCACCCGGAACTACATTGATGGTGCCGTCACCTATCTGTCACCGTACATCTCACGTGGCGTGATCAGCACCAGGCAGGTACTCGACACAGTGTTGGCAAAAGGCTACGCCCTACAAAGTATTGAAAAATTTTTTCAGGAGTTAGCCTGGCGTGAGTACTTTCAGCGCGTGTGGCAGGCAAAAGGCGATGAGTTATTCAATGATTTGAGACAGCCACAGCCTGAGGTGATGCATCGCAAAATGATTACTGCCTTGCAAAACACTGCCACCGGAATTGATGCCATCGATCAACAAATCAAGCAGCTATACCAACGAGGATACCTGCACAACCACGCACGCATGTATGTGGCTGCCATTGCATGCAATGTGGGAAAAGCCCATTGGCTTGCTCCCGCGCGTTGGATGTATTTTCACCTGCTCGATGGCGACTGGGCCAGTAACAGTTGCAGCTGGCAGTGGACAGCAGGTGCATTCAGTTCAAAAAAATATTTTGCCAACCAGGGAAACATCAATCACTTTTTAAACAGCAGCCAACGCAACACATTTCTTGATGTAGGCTATGACTGGCTGCCGCGAATACCAATACCGGATGTTTTGCTGGACACGACCGACCAGCAGTTGCACACCCCCCTGCCCCACACGCCTGCGCCATCGCTTGATGCCACCTTGCCAACGCTAGTGTACAATTCCTATCAACTTGATCCTCTGTGGAGAGAACATGAACGTGCGAACAGAGTTTTACTACTGGAACCATCTCACTTCCAAAAATATCCAGTCAGCGCAAGGGTTTTGCAGTTCATCATAGACCTTTCAAAAAACATTCCCGGCATTCAGATTTTCAATGGAGAAATAACCGATCTGACCAAATTGATTTCGCCCGAGTCAATAATCTCCAAAGAGCATCACGCGTTTCGGTATCCAGGCAAAAAAGATGTGCGCGACTGGCTGTTCCCGCACGTCACTGGTTACTTCCCGTCATTCTCCGCATTTTGGAAAAAAGCCTACATTGTGTAAAAGAAAGATTATGAAGGTTACCTTTATGGTGTGCGCAATCACTTGGTGCCTTGTGTTGTCAACCAATGCGCTGCACGGCCAGAATACTTACATGCGCATGGCCAAAATCTCTGTAGACTCAACCGGCTTGCCCGCCTTCAACAGCGCTCTCAAAGAAGGCATTGAATCGGCCCTGAAGTCAGAGCCCGGTGTGCTCACGCTCTTTGCCGTGGCAGATAAAAAACGGCCCACACGCATCACGGTGTTTGAGGTGTATGCCAGTGAGGCAGCCTATCAACAGCACATTCAAACACCACTCTTCCAAAAAGTATAAAGCAAGTGTTGAGAAAATAGTAAAGTCACTGGAATTGACTGACGTTGTACCCATCACCACAAAATAATGACGGCACTGCTTGTCAAATGCTCATCTGAATTGATGGTTTGTGGCTATATTTGTGCCGGTTTCAAACCTGATTTGTACCATGAACTCTTCTAAGATGCGCGTGTACCACCGCTACCTCGGCTTTTTTCTGGCGGGCATTATGGCCATTTATGCCGTTAGCGGTATTGTGATGATTTTTCGTAACACAGATTTTTTGAAAAAAGAAAAAATCAAAACCAGTATGCTGCCCGTAGAGACTCCGCTGGAAAAGGTGGGTAATGCGCTGCGCGTGCGCGATTTCAAGATTACGAAGACCGAGGGCGACCTGGTGTATTTCCAAAATGGCACGTACAATACCAGAACAGGCGAAGCTACACTCAAAGTAAAAGAGTTGCCTACCGTGTTGGAAAAACTCACCAACATGCACAAAGCCACTACCAAAAGTCCGCTGTTTGTTCTCAACATATTTTTCGGGCTCTCATTGCTCTTTTTTGTTGTCTCCGCCTTTTGGATGTTCATGCCCTCATCTGATATCTTCAAAAAGGGGCTGTATTTTACCTTGGCGGGAATAGTGTTGGCATTGATAATGGTATTGGTTTAGGTTACCCTGAACTGCACCTGGTCAAGTTGACCTACTGTACAAAACGCGCGGGTCTGCCGCTCATTCTGCTGATGACCAAAACCAAATGCAGCCAATGGCTGTTACTGTGTAACGTGATAATATGATGCATCGACTACTGATCATTCCCGTATTGCTGGCAACGGTAGCCTGCCAGGGACAAAACAAAAAGGGCTCGCCCGTGGCCGCCACGCCTGACACCGTAAAGAAGATTGTGCGCAGCGAAGCAGAATGGAAAAAGATGCTCACCCCCGAGCAGTACCACATCTTGCGCGAAAAAGGAACAGATCGCCCGTTTGCCGGTAAATACTACCTCACCCATGACAGTGGTATTTACAAATGTGCAGCCTGTGGCAACGCACTGTTCACGTCAGATATGAAGTTCGACTCAGACTGCGGCTGGCCCAGTTTCGACAAAGAAATTGAAGGTGGGAAAATCATTAAGCAAGAAGACCGCTCTTATGGCATGGTGCGTATCGAAATCTTATGTGCTAAGTGTGGGTCACACCTCGGCCACTTGTTTGATGATGGCCCCACTCTCACCGGCAAGCGCTATTGCGTTAACTCTACTTCCATTCAACTGGTGAAGAAATAGAACAAACTAAAAGAATTGATTAGGTAGCATTGAGTAGCCAACCGCAGTGCCTAAAATGCTCTGTACCAACCATGAACGGCCTTCCGAAAATCCAATGGTTGCAGTTAGGCCAGCACCCGTGCTGGCCGCTGATAACGGTGACGAAATCATTCACCCAAAGAATAGCTGATCGCACTGAAATCTTTGTCTTTGATTTCGTATCGCCATTCGCTTTCCAATTCCCAAAGTTTTTTTTTCGTCATCACTTCAATGTTTCCCATTCCATTTTTATAGGCATGGCTTACTGCTTCCAGCCCATATTTCTCATACAAAAATTTAATGAAACTGCCACTCAACGGATAAGAAACCAACTCATTACTACGGAAATTGCTGATGATGTCAGCTATTGAAATCTGATTTTTATGTGTGATATAGTTCGCCATAGCGTGGAGATCATAACCCCACCACCGGTTATCGGAAAAAACAGCTAACCCCTCACTCGTAAAAGCATCTTTTGGCAACGAACCTAATTGGTGATAAAGAATCACATGAAAAAGCTCGTGCGCTCCATACCCATTAGAATGACTGTTGGCTTGTTCGATCACTACTTTGGAATCCACAAACGCAATACCTTGTCCGTCAAATCCAAACGCCATTTTTTTCATTGCATTGGCGGAGTTTACGAAAACATATTCAAACTGCACCTTCAGTGTATCAATTCTCAATATTTGTTTACAGCGCTTGATGGCAACGGCAAGCTTACCGTGAAACACACTATCAGAGAATCGCTGTGGCTGCTCTGCATATATGACATAGTTGGCATGGTGTTTCTTTTCAAACTGCAGCTTGGACTTTCTGATGTTGCCCGCAAGATTGATCCGGGTGAAGTTGCTTGTACACCCTGTTAATAAAATAACACAAAAAACAACACACACTCGGCTCATACCCTATCCATCTCATTCATTTTCACCACCCCTTGATTGATTATCTTGTAAAAAACAAGTTGTAAAAATACAAAAAAACAGATCTAAATGCGCGACCGCAGCTCGTAGGTAACTGCCGCTAGCGGTTGCTTACAATACCCCAGTGAACGGGGAATGAAACGATCAACTTTACCATGAAAAAAATCAGGCATATTGTCAGCACCGAGGGTTCTGTTTTCAGCAATAAGAGCAGTAAAGAAATACCGGGCAAAAAAAGTGACATCGCCACTGTTCGCTGCCTGTTGCTATCTCTGACTGCCGAGACCAGTAAACTTGCTGCCAGTGTATATGTGGTGATAACCGCAATGCCCCACACTTCACATTCAAATATCCAAGCCAACAAAAGCGGTTGGATCACATGGCACCCAATAAAAAGTATACGAAGTTTTGGTCTGCTTGCATAAAAAATACTGGTACTGGTTGTCATGTTGGCTACCATGCCACCGGAAAAATCAAGCACGATCACTGACAAAATCGCGTGTTTTAACCAACCCACATCTAACGGATACGCCCAGGCAGTAACAAGCACAAGCGATAACCCAGCACTCAGGTACGTGAATTGCAGGTCCGTTGCTGTGAAATGGTCACCATGTAAAAGCCTCAACACCTTTCTCATAAACGTTTCCAGAGATATGTTTCACTGAAAAGTCCAAAACAACAGGTGGCCCTCACCTGCAGGGTATTTGGGTCGAGTAACTTCAACTTGGCATCAAAGTACTTTCCCACCTTTGGGTCAAAGATCTCGCATTTGTATTGATTGGTTTGATGCGCCACCACAGATTTGATGACCTGCAAACCGATATTTTTCTGATCATCAGACGCGATAATCTTTGCCGAAATCCCCCTTTTGTCCTTTGCGAATTCCACAATGGTGTTATCTAACCCGGTTGCCCACCTGCCATCTAACTCATCAGACGCACCTGGGGGGACAAAAAATATGCACGCTATCCATAGTCTGCACCACATACTGATTGAGATCGTTGATACAATCGCAAAGGTATCTGCTGATTTTTAGCG
>DHLV01000097.1:0-10463 GCA_002405445.1 Flammeovirgaceae bacterium UBA4659
ATGTAGTTTATCGGGGGCTTACATAGGAAGAGAAAAAAGCATACTCAGTCAATAAATATTATACTAAAGTCTTCGCCTAAAAGGCTTGGGATTTTCCCCCAGATACAGACATTAAAAATACTATTGGTCAAAATGCTTCCCCAACACCTATATACAGGAATCCACTTTCTGATGATAAGCCGTAGTCAATTCGGAAATTGAATCGTTCCTTCTTGGACAACGTATACCTGAGACCTCCACCTCCGGCAATCTGCATATTTGAAAAACTGAATGAGTTTAATTTTGGGGCGACACCGCCAATTGATGAGAAGGCTACCAGACCGACACGTTTATACAACGGTATTCGATATTCCAATTGTGCAGCCACAAATTGTTTATCCCGGAATCGGCCATTGTAGAAACCGCGTTTTATGTTTTCACCACCTAGCATATTGTATTCGGAAAAAGGAACTTGTTGGAAGTTAAAGCTGCCCACACCGTGAAGCGCCAACACGTGCCTTTTAGTGAATGTTGGTAAAAAATGGGCGACTTCGAGGTTGGCTGCTGGATGGTTGAAGCTCCCGCCCAGCCATCTGCTATTCGCTGTAATTGAGGCGCTAATTAGACTGCCTTCGTAAGTGTTTACAATGTTATCTCTGCTGTCTAGTAAATAAGTTAATGTAATACCGCTTGAAATTGAATTTTTGAAACCTAGCACATTGTCCTGCTCCAAAAAACCATTCTGAATATATTTTTGTGTTTTCCAAAAATGGTACCGATAGCCTATTCCAAAATAGCTCTTGCCTTTCATCTTCAAGAAAAAGTTGTTATCGAGCAACAGCTGTTTAAACGTAAAGGCCTCAAATTGATTGTCTGCCTCTGGCCCTATCCCATAATAGTTTAACTCAAACTCAAACAGTTCGTTAGTTCCACGCATCATATACTTCTCACTGTTCAAAAACAAATTATGTTCGATGCCAAGATAGATTTGATTAAGCTGAGTTTTTAGAACTTCAATGTTTGCATTACTTGTGCGTGAAACAGAATCTGATTTTCGCAATTTGAATAATCCCGTAACATTACCACCGTAGAAAAAACCAGTTTCAGGACTGGCACCTATGTTGGGTATGGGTACCACTTGCAGTGTTTTTTGTCCAATTGTGTCTTTATTATTAGCAAGCCCCAAGTTTATAGCAAGTATTGCCTGCAAGGTTAGAAAATACTTCATGCAACCAAGACGCAATTCCAGACATGGAGGTTTTTATATTATTGTATTTCTAATGTTTTTCTAATGTAATAAAAAACAAGTCGTAGCAATGCCCAGCTCGATAGTTAATTTATTGAGGACATTGGCTATTTGAGTTTCTTATTGATTTTGGGAGAACTTTTAAAGAGGGTTTGGTAAACAGAATAAAACTTTAGTAATGACTAAATACTGTTTTACCAAACCCTTTAAATGCTAAGCTTTAGCCGGTTTCAATTCTGGCTTTGCTTCTTCGTTCTTATCAAAGTCGAGAACGATTGGCGCAGCAATAAAAATAGATGAGTAAGTACCAATCATAATACCGATGAAAAGTGCGAATGAAAATCCGCGCAATACTTCGCCACCAAAGAACAACAACACCACAACCACAATCAATGTTGTTCCTGACGTAATAAGCGTTCGGCTCAGCGTGCTATTGATCGCATCGTTAAAAATCTGCTTGCGATCGTGCGATGAACCGAAGTTGATAAACTCACGGATACGGTCAAAGATAATTACCGTGTCGTTGATCGAGTAACCAATTACGGTCAATACCGCTGCTACAAACACTTGGTCAATTTCAAAAGAAATACCAATCGCACGGCAAATACCGAAAGTAGCAAATACAAATAACGAATCGTGGATCAACGCAACAATCGCACCTGTGCTGTATTGCCATTTTCTAAAGCGAACTAGGATATATAAGAAAATTGCGATAATCGAATACAAGCCTGCTTCAAAAGCCGAATCTTTGATGTCATCTGCAATGGTAGCGCCAACTTTCGAGGAAGAAGAGATTGCAAAGTGTTTGTCATCCACAGTGGCGTCATTTTCAGCATACTCGAGCCCGCTGAATTTTTTCACACCTTCAATCAAGGCAGCGCGCACTTTATCGTCAGCTGCGTCCGATTCGTCATCGATCAGGTAAGAAGTGGTCACCTTCATTACACGGTCGCTGTCAAAGTTCTTTACTTCAGTGCTTGAGTTTTGGAAACTTTGCGCAAGTGAAACCCTCATGTCAGTCGCTACTACTGGCTTGTTGAAAGTCACCTTGTATGAACGGCCGCCTTTGAAGTCTACACCTAAGTTCAACCCTTGTATCGCAATCAATACAAATCCAATTATAATTACCGTGCTTGAGAAAATGTAGGCGATTTTGCGGTTACCGATAAAGTTGAAGTGCTTGCGCTCGCGCACACCACTGGCCAATCCGGTTTCAAAACTGATTTTCGATTCTTCGCCTTTGCGGGTCATCCACTCGATGATGACACGCGAAATGTAAACTGCTGAGAAGAATGAAGTGGCGATACCGATCATCAACACCACGGCAAATCCCCTCAATGGCCCTTGTCCAAAAATAAACAAGAACATTGCAGTCAAAAATGTGGTGATGTTAGAGTCGAAGATGGATGAGAACGCGCGTTCATACCCTTTGCGGATGGCATCAAGGAGTTTGCGGCCCTGTCGTTTTTCTTCTTTGATGCGTTCATAGATCAATACGTTTGCATCTACCGCCATACCCATGGTGAGCACAATACCGGCAATACCCGGCAATGTGAGTGCAGCACCAATGGTGGGCTGTGCCAGGATACCCAAAATGAAGAAGATGTTGAACAACAACGCGAGATTGGCCACCCACCCACCCCTCGAGTAATAAGCAACCATGAAGATGACTACGATGGCCAAACCGCAAGCCATGGAGATGAAACCTTGGTTCTGCGCTACTTTACCCAGTGATGCACCCACGATGGCGCTCTCTACAATACGGGTGGGCGCTGGTAATGAGCCGGCTTTCAAGACGTTGGCCAAATCTTTTGCTTCATCGGGTGTAAAGTTTCCGCTGATTTGCGAGTTGCCGTTTGGAATTTCACCGTTTACGCTGGGTGAAGTGTACACATAATTATCCAATACAATGGCAATTCTTCCGCGTGGCGATTTGGCGGAAGCTGCAGCCGTTACCTTCGCCCATACTTTTGACCCGGCTGCATTCATGGTCATGCTTACGGCAGGGCGGCCAAATTCATCGCTGGCCAAACGAGCATCGTTGATTACTTCGCCACTGAGCAAGGGCTTACCGCTTCTGGTGGCTGTCAAAAAGTTCAGTTGCAACAACTCGGCACCCTGCACCAGTTGATTGTCGGCTTTTACATCCCACCGCGCAAACATATTTCGGGGAAGAAGCGCTTTGATGTCTTCGCGTCTGAGTATTTGATTGATCGTGGCGGTGTCTTTGAGGTCGTAGCTGAATCGCATGGGCGGGTTGCTCAACGCAAAAAGCGGAGAGACGGTAGCTGCGCGCAACGAATCCAGTTTGTTGGTGCCCGTGCTGTCTACTTTACTCAATGCCTGCTCCAGAGCAGATTTGGTGGTGTCGGTTTTTGCCGCAGGCTGATCTGGTGTGGTGGCGCTGGTCGCCTCGGCTGCTCTCTTCTCGCTTTGTTCTTTGGTCAACTTTTGGTTGATGGCAGTGAGGGCTGCTCCCAGTTGCATATCCATGCTGGGCTCTACCACCTCCCAAAACTCCAACCGGGCTGCACTCTGCAACAGCTTGCGAACACGCTGCGGGTTGTCTGCACCCGGTATTTCAATTTGGATGCGTTTGGTGCCTTGCAAGCGCTGGATATTGGGTTGCGAGGTTCCAAACTGGGCAATGCGTGTTTTTAAAATCGTGAATGAACGTTCGATGGCATTCTCAATTTCTTCATCTAAAAACTTCAACACCTGCTCATCTGCATCCGTAATTTTTACGCGCTCTTTGTTGGAAGTCGAAGCAAACAAGGGTGCCAGCGTGGCATTGGGTTTTGCCTCCCTGTAGGCGTTGTAGAACAGGCGGCTGTAGCTGTCTGTGCTTTTCTTTTCCATTTCATTGGCTTTTTGCAGCGCGGCAATGAAAGCCGGATCCTGGTTGTTGTCGCTCAGCCCTCTGATGATATCGGCAGGGGAAATCTCCAACACCACGTGCATACCGCCCTGCAAGTCGAGGCCAAGGTTAAGTTCTGATTCTTTGATTTGCTTGTAGGTGTATTCTGCCCCGAATAGGTTAAGCACCGGCTTGTTCCAGAGTGAATCAAGGTAACGCTGTTTTTTTACCAAATCAACACCGCTGTTGCCGGTAGCAAACTTGATGGCATCTTCGCGTATGCCACGCGAAATAAATGTGAACGACAAGTAGTACAAACACAGCAACGTGATGAGGATGGTAAGTACTACAACTACTCCTTTGTTTTTCATAATTGAGGGAAAATAAAAAAGATAAAATAGATGAGGGTAAAGTAATGACGGCCTGACAGCCCATTAGAGGGGGCAGGAAATAGAAAATACGAAATGGTGATTAGGGCGCGTTGGGAGAAATAAAAGCCCTGAATAGCGTTTTGAAAAACTGAATGGTGGTTTTGTGCACTACCTGCGCTATTTTTTCTGGCTTGGCCACGGGGGCTATATCGTCCATCACCCCAGGGGTGCCTTCCTGCACAGCAACACCGTTGGTGGTGTTGGCTAAATCAGATGGCACACTCACCACCGTTTTGCCGGTGCTGGCGGATTGCTCCGTAGCAGCTCCTTTTTTCAGGGTGATGTGGGTAGGCTGATAAAAAGTTTGGGTGAGCACAATCACCGCAACGGCCAATATGCCCACAACCATCGAAATACGCCTTTTTAACTCTATGCCCATTTTTATTCAGTTCGCAAAAGTATGAAATACTGGATAATTCCCAAACTGTGTTTTTGAAGCCATCAGTCGCAAAAAGGCCGTCATCATTACGGGCGCGGGCATAAAAATTTTGCTGGCTTCATGCATTATCCTGCCAAGGGACCAGAACTGCTTTTATTTCGCTATTTTCGCCCCTTCATTTCCAATTATGAAGTTTCAAAAGATAAACAACATTACCGGTTGGGCCATGTTTGCGGTGGCCCTGATGACCTATTGGCTCACGATGGAGGAAACCGCCAGTTATTGGGACTGCGGTGAATTCATTGCGGTATCGTACAAGTTGCAAGTGCCGCACCCCCCTGGCGCACCGCTGTTTTTGCTGCTGGGGCGAATGTTTTCGTTCCTAGCGCTTGGCGATGTAACGCAGGTGGCTTACTGGATCAACTTCATGAGCGTGCTGGCCAGCGCCTTCACCATTCTGTTTTTGTTTTGGACCATCGTGCTATTTGGCCGCAAAATGATAGGCAACCCGGCTGAAAGGGAACTCACCGAAAACCAAATCTGGATGCTGATGGGTGCCGGTGCCGTGGGCGCCCTGGCCTACACTTTCTCTGATTCGTTTTGGTTCAGTGCGGTAGAAGCTGAGGTGTATGCGATGTCGTCATTTTTTACCGCCTTTGTGGTGTGGGGCGTGTTGAAGTGGGATGTGATTGAAGACGAAAGCAAAGCCAACAGATGGTTGTTGCTGGTAACGTATATGATGGGCCTCTCCATTGGTGTGCACATGCTGAATCTGGTAACGGTGCCGGCTTTGGGGTTGATCTACTATTTCAAAAAATTCAAGCCCACTTTTTGGGGCATCGTGTGGGCTTTGTTGCTCAGCGTGTTCATCGTGTTGTTGATCAACGATTTCATTGTGCCCGGGTTGCCATCGCTGGCCGGTGTATTTGAGCTCTCGTTTGTCAACACCTTCGGCCTCTTCTTCGGCTCGGGCGCACTATTCTTCACGCTGTTGCTTGTTGCACTGTTGGCATTAGCCATCCGCTTCACGCAACAAAAGGGCTATGTGGTTTGGAATACGTTTGTGTTGGCGATCACTTTCATACTGATCGGCTACGCATCATATACAACGATTTTGATTCGCTCTGATTACGACACACTCATCAACGAAAACGCCCCCAAAGATGTGATGAGTTTCGTGCGCTACCTGAAGCGGGAGCAATATGGCAGCCGCCCGTTGGCCTATGGCGCCTACTTTACCGCGCAGGTAGTTGATTACAAAGAGACGGAAACAGTATGGACAAAAGGTAAAGACCGCTACGAAGCTACCGACAAGAAGATCGAATACGTGTATGACCCCGGGCAGATGACCATCCTGCCGCGCATGTGGTATCCGGAAGGCAAAGACGCGTATGAGAGTATCATGGGTTTGCGGGAGGGGCAGAAGCCAACCTTCGCGCAGAATCTCGCCTACATGTTTAAGCACCAGATCGGCTGGATGTATGGCCGTTACTTTATGTGGAATTTTGTGGGTCGCGAAAGCGATGAGCAAGGTGCCGATTGGTTGAGCCCGCTGGATTCGTTTAAGCAAGTGCCGCCCCAACTGGCGGAAAACAAAGGACGCAACAACTTTTTTATGATCCCATTCATTTTGGGGTTGGTGGGCATGTTCTTCCAGCTTAACAAAGACACGCAAAACTTTTCGGTGGTGGCGCTGTTGTTTGTGATGTTGGGCGTAGCCATTGTTGTTTACCTTAACTCGCCACCTACCGAGCCGCGCGAGCGCGATTACATCTATGCCGGCAGCTACTATGCATACGCCATGTGGATCGGTCTGGCAGTAATTGGTCTGACGGAAATTTTCCAGAATATCTTCAAAAAAGGAAAGACAGCCGTTATCATTGCTACCCTGCTTGGGCTTTCAGCTCCTGCGCTGATGGCAAAAGACGGTTGGGACGATCATAACCGCTCAGATCGCTTTTTCTCGGTTGACTCTGCCACCAACTATTTGGATTCATGTGCGCCCAACGCCATCATTTTCACCGGTGGTGATAACGATACTTTCCCGTTGTGGTATGCTCAGGAAACCGAGAACTACCGCGATGACCTGCGCGTAATCGTATTGAGCTACTACAACACAGACTGGTACATCGATCAAACGATGCGCAAAGCCTACCAATCGGAGCCCTTTAAATATTCACTGTCGCTCAAACAATACCAGCAGGGCGGCCCGAACGATTATCTGCCATTTGCCGATTTTAAAATTCCAAGCATTGATGCCAGACAGTACATTGAGTTGCTTGCCAAAGATGACAAGCGCCTGAGAGATGGCGGACGCAACCTCTTACCAAGTCGTGTGTTTACACTTGATGTTGACAGGCAGGCAGTGCTGGCAAAAGGTATCATTCCGGCAGGCATGGACAGTTTGGTGGTTGATCAAATGCAAATCCGAATGACGAAAGGCGGCCTCGAGAAGAAAGACCTCGCTTTGCTCGACTTGCTGGTGACCAACAACTGGGAGCGCCCCATCTATTTGAACCACACATCGCTGGCACAAATGAATTTTGATTTGAGCCCGTATGCCGTGCAAGAGGGTAACGCATATCGGATTTTGCCGGTGCGCAACCCGCGCCAAGACCGCGATTACCTGGTAAATACCGAGCGCAGCTTGGATATCATGCTCAACAAGTTCCGATACCGCGGCCTCGATAACCCGAACATTTATTACACCGAAGACTACCGCGGGTTTGTGGTCAATCACCGAAGTTCCTTCAATGCATTGGCACAAGCCTTGATTGATGAAGGCAAAATGGAAAAGGCAGATAAAGTGCTGATGTTCTCGTTGACCAAAATACCTGACAGCGTAATACCCTATGATCACACGGCTCCCGAAACCATTGACCTGCTGTTTCAGGTAGGCGAAAAAGACAAAGCCATTGAAATAGCCAAGGTGGTGGGTGACCGTGAAATCACCATGGGCAATTACCTGATGGAAGAAGGCCGCGGCATCTCAGACATGCGCAAAAGTATTTTTGTGTTGAATGCGCTGCAGCGCACATTGTACATGAATGGCGAAAATGATTTGGCCAAAAAATATGAGGACGCGTCACAGGCGATGATGGCGGCTCTGCAAATCAGAAGCGAGCAAGGCGACAGGTAGGCATCCTTGCAGCAAGGTGAAGGCATCTCTCAAGCAAGTGCCGGTGGTGAAGACCTTGGCCAACCTCTGTTCCGAGTGTTTAGAAACAGCCCCTGCTTTGGCTGCAAGGTGCATTTGCTCACATGGTAGCCCGGCCTGCGGGCGGTTCACAACTCTTGATTGATTTGGCCCTGCATTGTCATCTGAACTTATTTGTACTGACAAGCTGCCCGAGGGGTAACGAATCCTGACGATACCGCATTTGTCAATGTAAAGCCTGACATAAAAATGAAAGAAAAATTTTCGACAACAATAGCATCCGAACCTTTCATTTTCAACCGTCAGCACGAAGCGCGAAAATGTCAATAGACTCTTTTGGGTTTACTTCTTCACCTCCAAGAAAAGGTCGAGTGCATCGGTAGCATCAGCTTGCAACAGGTAGTCATCGTGGGTGATGCTCGATACCAACTCTCCAGCCTGCCCTTGCAGCCCGTTGCGGTTTCTTCTGTTCAACAGCTCGTAGGGTAGGCGCAGCATCCATGCCGGCAGTCGATGTTGCAAGTTCAGCACATCCCACCGCATCATCCGGTCTACAGCTTGTTTGTTTTGTTGATAGTACGCCATCACCTTGTCGTTGCCGCCAATGCCTTTCATGGTCACATCTGAAAAATATTGTTTTGCGATGGCGGCAAGTTCTGCGCCCGTGTATTCACGTACATGCCAGGGGTTTCGCGAAAGCGACATGGGCCGGTTGGGCGTGGTGATCAATGCACGCCCTCCCGGTTTCAATACACGATGGATCTCTTGCAAATAAAAATGATCATCTTCTATATGCTCAATTACTTGAAAACTCACCACCCAATCAAATGAATCATTGGCGTAGGGTTTTAAGGGCGGAATGAAATCGGACGTGAAGGCCACGTGCGGGTACTTGTTCTTCAAGTTGTCAATAATAGCATCGATCTTATCGATGGCTGCTAAGGACTTTACTTTTGGCAACAGCCAATCGATGCCGCGGCCTTCGCCACAGCCCACTTCCAATACATCGCCATGAACAAGCTCGGCCGCCAGCACATACGCCTTGAGCAACCGCTGATGAATGGGATTATCAGACGGCAACGAGTCAGAGGCGATTTCGGTAGTGAAAACAGACATAAAAAAGATGTCGACAAAAATAGCCGAATTGCCTAAATTTATCGTTCTAAATGATCAGTACATTTGGCATTCTGTGTTGCATTTATGAAGAGATTGTTATTTCTGACCCTGGTGGCCAGCGCGTTGGCGGGGCACGGCCAGGCCATTACCGGTTTGAATTTCAGCCATTGGTACAACCCGCAAAATGAAGTTGACTTGCAAATCAGGCTGGTGCGCGCCCCCAACCGCCTGCTTATTCACTACACGCTGCGGTCTTTGCTTCCCGGGGTAGAGCGCTACTCAATTCAGTGGGAAAAACGTGCCTCGTTCGCTTCGCGCGAAGCATTGCCGGTAAACGAGCAAGACTCTGTGGTATCCGCTGGCACCACACAACGCAAAGGTGCCCTGGCATTTGATATGCCTCAAAAGGCGTGGTTGCTGTTGGCAAAAGTGGTGAACAATGAAACGCAAAGGGCATGGTACTACTTTCAGGTAATGGAGCCGATTTACCCCACTTCGGGGTGGTTGGCGGGCGAAGACGGATGGATGGCCGAAAAATTTTTACACGTGGGCAAGAATTACACCATGCAAAACGCCAGCGGAAAACCCACCTTTGTGTCGTTCTACAGGCGCGAGTTCTCACCCCCGCTTCCACCGTTCTCTGAAAAGGCTGTGCCCACCGAACAGTTTTTGTTTTATGATTCTACCTTTCGATTGATGCCGGGCAACACGTTTGCACCCAAGCGTGTGGGTCTCTATTTATTCCAGCAAGATACCACTGCTGCCGAGGGATTTGCCATGCGTGCCAATGATGAGAGCTACCCTAAATTGGTAAAAATAGCAGACCTCATCTGGCCTTTGCTGTTTGTGACAACGCCCGAAGAATTCAAGAAACTGCTGGATGCAAAAAATGAAAAGCCGAAGTTTGATAAGGTGATACTTGACATTACGCGCGACAAAGACCGTGCGCGCAATTTCATGCGCAGCTACTTTCAACGCGTGGAATTGGCCAATCGTTACTTTTCGTCTTTCAAAGAAGGCTGGAAACCCGACCGAGGCATGATCTACCTGATTTTTGGTGTGCCCGATGAAGTTTCCAAAAACCAGGGCAACGAAGTGTGGTATTACCGCGGCACCAATTCGCGCTTCACCTTTGTAAAGGTGGGCAGCATTTACGATGCCGACAACTACGTGCTGCTGCGCGACAAGCGCTTCATGGAAGCCTGGTACAGTACCATCGACTTGTGGAGAAAAAGCCGCTTCTGACAAAGGCATTCAAGCGAATCAAATATTCCACTACCTTCGCACCTTAACTTTTC
>DHLV01000097.1:10605-10858 GCA_002405445.1 Flammeovirgaceae bacterium UBA4659
ACCTTAACTTTTCTGTAACCAAACCATCATTAATACCATGAGGAAGTTTTACGCACTTGTGATACTGTGCATTTCGGTTTTTGTAAATGCACAAGATGCCACCGTTACTAAATATGCTAATGTTATTGCCGAAGCCGAGTTGAAAGATAACCTCACCATACTCGCTTCTGATGCGTTGGAGGGCAGAGAGACCGGAACCCGGGATCAAAAAATGGCAGCGGCTTTCATCAGCAACTACTACAGCGACCTGGGA
>DHLV01000171.1 GCA_002405445.1 Flammeovirgaceae bacterium UBA4659
TAAATACGGGCTTATCACTTTTAAGTGTGTCATCGAATGTGGCGTCTGTTAGTTCTAAGGTTTTTCCCATAAAAATATGTTAGTGGTTAATGACGTATGGCTTGTGAAGCGCGGCTAATTCTCTGCTTCAGCCATTTCGAACACAAAGTTAGATGAAATTGTTCCAAGTTCAGCTTTTGCCACAGCATTTATCGCCTGGTCGCTCAGCCAACGCACCTCCTGTTTATCGGTAACCACACCCACTTCCCCGATACGCTTCAGTTCCCTGATCAGCGCATTGGTGGGTTTGATTCGTACCGCGCGTGCCAACAACTCTGCCTGTGCCTCTTGACTTCTCAGGCAAATACGCAGTGCCGCCTGGCCTGCGTTATTCTTACATAATTTGTCAAGGGTGTCAATAAACATTGCATCAATGCTTTCGGCATTGGCACGTAAAGCTAAACCACTCACACGCTTGTTGGCTAATTCATTTAACAGTTCGATCTGGCGGATTTTGAATTCGAGGTTTTGTTCACCCCAGTTTTTGCGCACAACGGTTCCTTCAATAAATAAAAATAGGCCCGGCATCAAAAATGATTTGAACTTGAGGTAATCATCGCTCCACAGTACAAATTCACCTTTTCCGCTATAGTCTTCAATAAAAAGTTTGCCAAATGGCCTACCTGTTTTAGTCATGCGATGTTCTACCGATGCGACAATCCCACCCAATTTGCACTCTTTACCTTCTTTTCCATCAAGGTCAGCTAATTCACTCACCCCTAGGTTACAGAATGTGTCAATTTCAAATTTGAAATTATCAAGTGGGTGGCCCGATATGTACACACCTACCACCTCTTTTTCGAAATGAAGTTTTTCGATTTCGCTGAAGGGCTCAATGGGGTCAACTTTGGGTGGAGGCATTTGTATGCCCGAGCTCCCTCCGAATAAGCTGCCTTGCGCACTTTGCGTTTCTTGCTGAAGCTTGGCAGCGTATTTGATCACTTTTTCGGTCAGTGAAACATCGCCCTCTTTGGCTGCCATGTATTGCCTGCGGTGAAACGCGGTAAAACAATCGAAAGCACCGCTCAAGGCCAGGCACTCAAAGGTTTTCTTGTTGACCGACCGTTGGCTCAATCGTTTGGCAAAATCGAAGATGTCCAGAAACGGGCCGTGGGCGTCTCGTTCGTGGATGATGGCCTCTACCGCAGCGTCACCGGCACCTTTGATGGCACCCAGCCCAAAACGTATCTTGCCTGCCTTGTTCACTTCAAAATAGACGCCTGATTCGTTGACGTGTGGCCCCAGCACTTCGATGTTTTGTTTGCGACATTCTTCGATGAAGTAAGTGACGTTATCTAAGTTACTCTGCGAATGGGTGAGTACGGCAGCCATGTATTCTGCAGGGTAGTTTGCTTTGAGGTAAGCGGTTTGGTAAGCGACCAGTGAATAGCACGTAGAATGAGATTTGTTGAACGCATATTGTGCAAATGCCTCCCAATCTTTCCATATTTTTTCTGCGATACGTTCATCATGGCCGTTTTGCTTGCAACCAGCGATGAACTTATCCTTCATTTTGTCAAGCACTTCTTTCTGCTTCTTACCCATGGCTTTGCGCAGCACATCTGCATCTCCTTTGCTGAAGTTGGAAAGTTTTTGCGACAGCAACATTACCTGCTCCTGGTACACGGTAATGCCGTAGGTGTCTTTCAAATACTCTTCCATCTGCGGTAGATCATACCTGATGGCTTCTTTGCCGTGCTTGCGTGCGATGAAATTGGGTATGTATTCCATGGGGCCCGGGCGGTACAACGCGTTCATCGCGATGAGGTCTTCGAACTTGTCAGGCTTCAACGCGCGCAGATAACTCTGCATGCCATCCGATTCAAATTGGAAAGTGCCCGTTGTTTCGCCACGCTGGTAGAGTAGGTATGTTTTGGGGTCGTTCAGTGGCACTTTGTCGATATCGATATCAATACCTTGCCGCTTTTTGATGTTCTTGAGTGCGGTGGTAATAATCGTGAGTGTGGTTAACCCCAAAAAGTCCATTTTTAGCAAACCGGCATTTTCAACCACGCTGTTGTCGAATTGGGTTACCAGCATGTCTGAATCTTTGGCAGTGGACACCGGCACAAAGTTGGTGAGTTCATCGGGCGTGATGATGACACCGCAGGCATGGGTGCCGGTGTTGCGCAAGGAACCCTCCAGCACCACAGCCTGATTGAGGACCTGCGCTTTCAGGTCTGCACCTTTTTTGATGTCTGCAAGCTCCTTCACGTCTTTGAAGGCACCGGCCAACGTAGTGCCCGGGCGCTCCGGCACCAATTTGGCGAGGTTATTTGCGTCTGCTAATGGCAACTCCATCACCCGCGCACAATCGCGTATGGCAGATCTGGCAGCCATTGTTCCATACGTGATAATCTGAGCAACCTGGCTGTGACCATATTTCTCGATGACGTATTTCAACACTTTGTCTCTGCCCGCATCATCAAAGTCAATATCGATATCTGGCAGCGAAACGCGGTCAGGATTAAGAAAACGTTCAAAAAGAAGGTCGTAAGCGATGGGATCCACGTTTGTGATACCGATACAGAAAGCAACGGCCGAGCCGGCAGCCGAGCCGCGCCCTGGGCCTACCGAAACGCCCATCTCACGGGCTTTGCCGGTAAAGTCCTGAACGATCAGAAAATAACCCGGATACCCTGTCTTCTCAATGGTCTCCAATTCGAAATCCAGGCGCTCGCGTATCTGCGGGGTAATTTCAGGGTACTTGCGTTTGGCACCTTCGTAAGTCAAGTGCCGCAGGTAGTCATCTTCCGAGCCAAACTCGGCAGGAATATTGAACTTCGGCAGCAACACATTGCGCTTCAGTTCGTACCTCTCCACCTTGTCGGCAACTTCCTGAAGGGTGTCAATCGACTCCGGCAAGTCGCGGAAAAGCATCTTCACTTCGTGCTGCGATTTGAAATAGAATTGGTCGTTGGGCAGGCCAAAGCGCGTACCCCTGCCTGAGCCTATCGGTGTGGATTGAAACTCACCCTCTTTGATGCATAGCAAAACATCATGGGCGTTTGACTCCCCTTTCTCTAAATAGTAACATTCATTGGCAGCAAAATACCTGACATTGTACTTCGCGGCAAACCGCAACAAAGTATCATTCACGCGGTCCTCCTCGGGCATATTGTGCCGGTTCAGTTCAACGTAGAAGTCTTCGCCAAATAAGTTGTGCCACCATTTGAAAACTTCCTCTGCCTGGCGCTCACCTACGTTGAGAATCAAATAGGGTATTTCACTGTTCAAACTGCCGGTGGTGGCAATCAGTCCTTCGCTGTATTTTGCGACCAGTTCTTTGTCAATGCGCGGGTAAATGCCGTACAGTCCTTCGATGAAGCCCAGTGAACTAAGTTTTGCCAGGTTTTGGTATCCTGTTTTGTTCTTTGCCAGAAGTACTTGTGTATGCCGTTTATCAGGGTTGTCTTTGGTGAATTTATTTTTCTTCCGCTCCTCCGAAATGTAAAACTCGCATCCCACAATCGGTTTGATGTTATGTTTTAACGCTTCGCTCACAAACTTGAACGCACCGTACATATTTCCGAAGTCGGTGAGGGCAATGGCCTCCATGTTTTCGGCTTTCGCTTTCGCGATGAGCTCAGCAATGTCGGGCACGGCTTGCAAAACTGAATACTGCGAGTGGACATGAAGGTGGAAGAACGGTTTTTCGCTCACGCGTTGTTCGACATGGCCTTCGTATGCAACACGCTGTGCTTGCTCGCGCTTGCTCGCGTTGCCCGTCTCCAGGTGGGGAGCTTCATATTCAATTTCGTTAACAGGCGTTGCATCAAACGGACTGATGACTTTCTTTGCCATCAAACCAAAAAAAGATCTTGCCGTGGCATCGACATCGTATGCGGCATCATGGGCATCATCAAAACCGTGCCCAAAAAGTTTTTGGTGCAGTTCACTCAGTTTGGGCAACTTTAATCGGCCGCCAATGCCACCTGCCAGCTGGCAATAATCGATCGAGGCTACGCAAGTATCAAGGCGTACAAGCGATAAAAACTTTTCAGGGTCGATACGTTGGCGGAGCATTTCTGCGCCAATGATGTTGATATCGAACTCTATGTTGTGACCGACCAATTGTTGGGTCTTTTCCAAGTCACCTGCAAAAACATTCAACACTTCAACCAATGCACGTCCCTCTTTGATCGCACGCTCGGTGGATATGCCGTGCACTTGTTCTGCTTTAAATGGGATATCAAAGCCTTCCGGCCGCACGATGTAGTTATGGTGTGTCAGCAGTTTTCCACCGGCATCGTGCAGTTGCCACGCAATTTGTACCAAACGAGGCCAATTTTCGAGGTCAGATAATGGGGCAGTCTTGTTTCTCGGAATACCGGTGGTTTCCGTGTCGAAAATCAGATACATGTGCAATAGTGGTTGCTACGGTAAATGTAATCGCAAATTATGCAATAGAAATGCACAGTGCACGAACTGCCGATTGAAATACATGATTTCAGCATGTGCGCACAAAAAATGCCTCGGTTTATCGCAAGGCATTGTGCTTGCATGCGTAATTTAAAAAGTGGGTCAGCAAGTGTGATCTTGGGCCGTGGTACGCTGATGGGCGACTCCGGAATTTCCAAATTGGGATTTTTTTTCTTGATTCTTGGACGAAAACATCTTCTGGTATATAATTATAATACTGATAATCAAACAGTTAAAAAAATGGATGTTGATTTGGTCGATCGTTAGCAATATTTCATGTTGCGATGGTATCAGTTCGAGAGAAGGTTTGGCCATTTTTCAAAAGAGAGTGGCTCTAGCGTGTGTTGATCATGGCAATGAGTTGTGATTCTTAACACTTTCGGGCTGCAGCGTGGCGATTAAGAAGTATTGGGGATAACTCTGTCTAGGAGTGTTTGGTTTGTTAAAAAAGCACTGCGCTGAGAGGCGTGGTGTTTTTTTTTGCTTCGTTGATAAATCGTGCAATTACCAAATAGCAAGTGATCTTTCAGACGAATCTAATTGCTTAGTACTTTTTTGCAGTTTATTTTTGACGACTTATAAAGTTGCGCACGTATGAAGTGGTTCATCGATTTATTTTCCAGCACCTTGGGCCGCAAGGTGGTGGTGGCTCTAACGGGTATTTTCATCATTCTTTTTCTGGCTGTGCATTTGGCCGGCAACCTCCAATTGTTGAAAGACGATGGAGGCGAATCGTTTAACGTGTATGCCTACTTCATGACGCACAACCCGCTCATCAAAACGATTTCGTACGTGAACTATGCATTTTTCCTGGCGCACATCGGTTGGGCAGTGGCACTCACAATTTACAACCGCAAAGCCCGCGGCAGCGAAGGTTACGCAGTAACTTCTTCAAAGTCATCTATTTGGTCATCGCGCAATATGGGTTTTTTGGGCACTATCATTTTTGTTTTTTTGGTGGTTCACATGCGGCAGTTTTGGGGCCAGATGCACTTTGGCGACATGGGTATAAAAACTTATGGAACTCAGCAGGTGAAGGATCTTTACACTACGGTAGCCAATGCCTTTGCTGATCCGTTGTACGTTGTATTGTACTGCATTAGCATGGTAGCAATCGCCTTCCACCTGTGGCATGGTTTTGCCAGCGCATTTCAGACGCTTGGGCTAAACCATATCAAGTATAATCCTGTTATAAACTTTGTAGGGAAAACTTTTGCAGTGGTGGTGCCTGCGTTGTTTGCGCTCATTCCGATTATGATGTTTTTTGTTTAAGAAATTAGAATCTAATAACTAAATTTTTCAACCGTTTACCATGAAACTCGATTCTAAAATTCCAGAAGGTCCCTTGGCGGAAAAATGGACGAAGCACAAATTCAATTTGAAGTTGGTGAATCCCGCCAATAAACGGAAGTATGATGTGATTGTGGTAGGCACAGGCCTTGCAGGTGCCTCTGCGGCAGCGTCTTTGGGTGAATTGGGCTACAATGTAAAGGCTTTTTGTTTTCAGGATAGTCCGCGAAGGGCACATAGTATTGCCGCCCAGGGTGGCATCAATGCTGCAAAAAACTATCAAAACGATGGCGACAGTATTTACCGTTTGTTTTACGATACCATCAAGGGAGGTGACTACCGAGCACGCGAAGGAAATGTGTATCGGCTGGCAGAGGTGAGTGTGGACATTATTGATCAATGTGTAGCACAGGGTGTTCCGTTTGCGCGTGAGTATGGCGGTTTGCTGGCCAACCGATCCTTTGGCGGAGCGCAAGTTTCGCGCACGTTTTATGCACGTGGCCAAACAGGGCAGCAGCTGTTACTGGGTGCCTATGGTGCATTGAATCGCCAAATTGCCAATGGTAAAGTAAAAATGTACAACCGCACCGAAATGCTCGATGTGGTGATAGTCGATGGAAAAGCGCGTGGTATTGTAACCCGCAACCTGATTACCGGAAAAATTGAAACACACAGTGCACACGCTGTGCTGCTTTGCACCGGTGGCTACGGGAATGTGTTTTACCTGTCTACTAATGCCAAGGGCTCAAACGTTACCGCTGCCTGGCGCGCTCACAAGAAAGGTGCCCTCTTTGGAAATCCGTGCTTTACCCAAATTCATCCCACCTGCATTCCGGTTTCGGGAGACCACCAATCGAAGCTGACGCTGATGTCTGAATCGCTGCGCAACGATGGGCGGGTGTGGGTGCCCAAAAAGGCTATGCCCGGTTTAAAGGGTCTTGACGCCATGAAGGTTCCTGAATCCGAGCGCGATTATTTCCTTGAGAGAAAATATCCTTCTTTTGGGAACCTCGTACCCCGCGATGTGGCATCGCGCAATGCAAAAATTGTTTGCGATGAAGGAAGAGGTGTTGGCTCAGGCCTCGCAGTCTTTTTGGATTTCACCGATGCCATCAAGCGCGATGGGGAAGATACCATCCGTGCAAAATATGGAAACCTGTTCGATATGTACGCGCAGATCACCGGTGAAAACCCGTACAAGTCGCCCATGATGATTTATCCTGCCGTACACTATACCATGGGTGGTCTTTGGGTAGATTATAATTTGATGACAAGTGTGCCAGGGCTTTATGCGCTGGGTGAAGCCAACTTCTCTGACCATGGTGCCAACAGGCTGGGTGCGAGTGCCCTCATGCAGGGTTTGGCCGATGGTTATTTCGTAATCCCGTACACCATTGGTGACTATCTGGCGAACATCGGATGGAATGATAAAGTGGGCACAGACCATCCCGCTTTTAATGAAGCTGTGCAACACGCAGAGGAGCGCATGAAAAAGTTGGTCAACATTAAAGGAAAGAAGACAGTGGATGAGTTCCACCGACAATTGGGGTTAACGATGTGGGAATACTGTGGCATGAGCCGCAGTGAGCCTGGCTTGTTGAAGGCCAAAAAGATCATTCAGGATTTGAAAGCCGAGTTTTGGTCGAATGTCAATGTTCTGGGAGGTACCGGTGAACTCAACCAGGAACTCGAAAAGGCCAACCGCGTGGCCGATTTCATTGAGTTAGGTGAGTTGATGGTCGATGACGCACTCAATCGTTCAGAATCATGTGGCGGCCACTTCCGCGAGGAATCACAAACACCCGAGGGTGAGGCCATGCGAAAAGATGATGAGTACGCTTATGTAGCTGCCTGGGAGTATAAGGGAGACAACCAGCCCGAGGCTTTGCACAAGGAAGAACTCAGGTTTGAAAATGTAAAACTGACACAACGTAGTTATAAATAATGTGTTGACGTTTTGATGTGTTGATGTGCAAACGTCAACACATCAAAACGTGAGCACCTCAACACTTTAAAATATGAACGTAACAGTAAAAGTTTGGAGACAAAAGGACAACTCAGCAAAGGGTGCCTTCAAGTCGTATGCGGTGCATGCATCACCTGATATGTCATTTCTGGAGATGATGGATGTGTTGAACAGCGACCTGATCAAAAAAGGTGAAGAGCCGATCGCTTTCGATCATGATTGCCGCGAAGGTATTTGTGGTATGTGCAGTTTATACATTAACGGACATCCACATGGTCCGCTGCAAACGACCACGTGCCAGTTGCACATGCGTTCGTTCAACGATGGCGAAACCATTACCGTTGAACCCTGGAGAGCAAAAGCTTTCCCCGTCATCAAGGATTTGGTGGTTGATCGTTCGGCATTCGACCGCATTCAACAGGCAGGCGGATATGTAAATATCAACACGGGCGGGGTTCCTGACGCAAATGAAATACCGATCCCAAAGAAAGTGGCAGACGAGGCATTTGATGCTGCTACTTGCATTGGGTGCGGTGCCTGCGTGGCTGCTTGCAAGAATGCCTCTGCGATGCTGTTTGTGAGTGCGAAGGTTTCTCAGTTTGCTTTGCTGCCCCAGGGGCAAGTGGAGCGTAAAGAACGCGTGGAAAGAATGGTTGCTCAAATGGATGCAGAGGGTTTTGGTGCTTGCACCAACACCAAAGCGTGCGAAGCCGAATGCCCTAAAGGCATTAGCGTGACCAACATCGCCCGCATGAACCGAGAGTACTTTGGCGCGATGCTCAGCTCGTATGAAGTTGCCGGTGGCGGGGGAGAAGGCTAAGGCAAATACTACAAAGCGAAGCCCGGCAAATGCCGGGTTTTCCGTTTCAGGGGAGTGTCTTTCTCAATTGCGCAATTCTCTTGCCAAGTGCTGCGGAGGCCTTAGTCAAAGGTAATCGAACTTCACCATTTCCGATTCCAATCAACTTCAACAAATGCTTGATGCCTACAGGATTGCCTTCCTCATACATTGGTCCGTTGATTTCAAGTAATTTGAATGCTTCCAATTGAGCTTTGGTGTGTTGGCCAGACAACCAATTCGATCTCATGTTCTTAAACACCATGGGCATTGCGTTTGCCAATACTGATATGATGCCCACCCCGCCAAGGGCATAGATGGGCAAAGTCAGCAAGTCGTCACCGGAAATCAACATAAAGTCCTGCGGCTTTCGTTTTGCAATGACCATGCACTGCTCAAGGTTGCCGCTTGCTTCTTTGATGCCGATGATGTTCTTGTGTTGCGCAAGACGTAGTGTGGTGTTCGCAGATAGGTTAGAGGAAGTTCGGCCGGGTACGTTGTACAAAATTATTGGTTTTGCACTTGCATTGGCCACGGCAACAAAGTGTTGATAAATTCCCTCTTGTGACGGCTTGTTGTAGTAGGGGCTTACTGACAACACAGCCGTTACACCACTCAGGTCCGTTGACTGTAACTCATTCACCACCTCCAGTGTATTGTTTCCGCCAATGCCATACACAATGGGCAAACGCTTGGGATTGTTTTGGAGAACAAAATTCAGCACCAACCTCTTCTCATCCTTTGTGAGCGTAGCAGACTCACCCGTGGTACCCATCACGACAAAATATTCGACACCCCGGGCAGTGTGGGTCAACAACTTCTTTAACGCTGTAAAGTCAATACGCTGGCCGCTGGATTGAAAGGGCGTCACCAGTGCCACGCCTGTGCCGTGTAGCTTTTTCATCTCAGTTTCTGCGTGTATTTGTACATGGTCTCAATCAAACCTTTGGTAGTGCCGCTCTGTTCGATCATCATCTCAAAATAACCGCGCTCGTTTTGATTGAAACGCCCCACTCTGCAGTGCGCTTTGCTGCGCGCTACCACGTCTAAAACCAAAGGGTTCGATTGTGTGTCGATGCAAAATAAAAAGTCGAAGGGAACCTCACAGAAACGGATTGCTTTGGCGGAATTCAGTTTACCCCAAAACGAAACATCTTTGAGGGAGAAGAGATCAAATTCGAATTCGTGATTTTCGTTCTTTTCGGGTAGAAGCACCAAAACCTGAACATGCTTGCCATCGTGCTCGAGCCTGTGCATGAACTCTTTGATGTCTTGGTGTTTATTTTTGTCTTCTGCCGTGAAGATGATACCCATGCTTTGTGCCTGCTTGTAAGGTATGCTGGCACGCAGCGTTTTGTTCTTCTTTAACGCTGATTGGGTGCGCATTTTCAAAAAATTCAATTTCAACACAGTAGAATGATTGAAGTGGATGCCGGCTTTTCGAAGCGTTTTGGTTTTTGACCGCAATATTACAATGAATCTTGGTTTGTTCAAGGCTTCAGCATCGCCTCAAACGCTTCAATGCCAATCACCGTTACGCCAAGTTTCTCTGCCTTTTCCAGCTTGGATGGCCCCATATTTTCCCCAGCGAGCAGGTAGTCCAGTTTCCCCGACACACCTGAAAGCACGCGCCCACCGTTGGCCAGAATAATGTCTTTCAACGCATCGCGCTCATAATTGGCAAAGGTGCCAGAAATAACAAACGACTTGTCGCCAAGTGCGTTGCTCACCTTTTCTGGTTCCTTTTGGTTGGATTCCATCTTTAACCCTGCTGCTTTCAGTCGGGCAACTTCTGTTCGATTGCTTTCTTCCGCAAAAAAATCAACTACGCTTTGTGCAATTTTCTCGCCTACCTCGGGCGCTTGCAGCAGTTGGTCGTAGCTGGCGCCTGCCAGCGCGTCCATTGATTTGAAGTAGCCGGATAGCTTCTCTGCTACAGTCTTGCCCACAAAGCGAATCCCCATACCAAACAATACTGATTCAAAAGGTGCGTTCTTTGAGGCCGCAATACCATCGAGGATATTCTGTGCAGACTTTTCTTTCACTTTATCCAGCTTGAGTAAATCGCTTTTTTGCAGGTCGTAGAGGTCAGCGGGTGTTTTTATCAGGCCGAGTGAAAACAGTTGTTTGATGGTTTGCTCGCCTAATGAATCGATGTCGAGTGCCTTGCGTTGAATAAAGTGTTCTACTTTTCCGGTAATCTGAGGAGGGCAGCCTTTTTCATTGGGGCAATAATGGTTTGCCTCGCCTTCCGTCCTGATCAACTTTGTTCCGCATTCGGGGCATGCATTGATATACTTGATGGGTTTTGCACCGCTGCCGCGTTGAGCCAAGTCAACACCCGTTACTTTCGGTATGATTTCTCCACCTTTTTCAACAAAGACGAAGTCACCCTCGTGCAGGGCCAACCGTTCGATTTCGTTGGCATTGTGAAGTGATGCCCGCTTGACAGTAGTGCCTGCCAGTAGAACGGGTTCCAACTCTGCAACCGGTGTTACTGCGCCCGTTCGGCCCACCTGGTAGGTGATGCCATTCAAACGAGTGCTGATGCTCTCTGCTTTGTACTTGTATGCGATTGCCCAACGGGGGCTTTTGGCGGTAAAGCCGAGCACTTTTTGTTGATCGAGGTCATTTACTTTGATGACAACACCATCCGTTTCCAGCGGCAGCCCGTTTCGTTTGGTTTCCCAGTAATGGATGTACTGCAACACCTCGTTAATGTCTCGGCATTTTCGATAGGTGGGTGATACTTGAAATCCCCATCGCTCCATTTCCCTGATTGCTTGTTCATGCGTTTGTATTCCAATAGATTCACCCAGTAAATAGTACAGGTAGCAGTCCAACTTGCGCTTGGCTACCTCGGCACTGTCTTGCATTTTGAGTGTGCCTGAGGCGGTATTACGGGCATTGGCGTACGTCTCCTCACCGATGTCTTCACGCTCTCTATTCAGTTGTCTGAAAACGTCTTTTGATAGAAATACCTCGCCCCGCACTTCAAATTTTGGCGGCACTTCTGTTGCTCTGATTTTTAGCGGCAACGTGCGGATAGTTTTTGCGTTGGCAATCACGTTGTCTCCCCGCACGCCATCGCCACGGGTAACGGCTTTTGCCAGAATGCCATCTTCGTAAATCAGGCTGATGGACACACCATCAAATTTCAGCTCACAGAAATATTCAAAGGCTACGCCTTCGAGGCCCTTCGCCACCCGCTCGTCAAAATCGCGCAGATCCTGTTCTGAATAGGTATTGCCCAACGACAGCATCGGGTATTGGTGTGCCACGGCTTCAAACTCTTTTGTGATGGCGCCACCCACGCGCTGGGTGGGCGAATCCGGCAACTTTAGCGCAGGGAATTGGTTTTCTAAATCGATCAGCTGTTTCAACAGTTGATCAAACTCAAAGTCTGAAATCTCGGTTCTGTTTTGCTGATAGTACAGGTTGTTGTGATAGTTGACTTGCTCGGTGAGTTGTTGGATTTCTTTTGTAGCTTCTGCGTGTGTCATAGCGCCCTGTTAAGTAGGTAAATGTAGCAAATACGCAAAAGCAAAATCATTGCATTGACAGAATATGCACTGCCGCAACACCTGCTGTTTCGGTACGTAGCCGGTGGGCACCAAGGCTAACCTTTATAAATCCGGCAGACAGCGCGGTGGCGAGTTCTTCAGGTGTGAAGTCACCCTCGGGCCCAATAAAAATCAGATAATCGCTGCTTTTGGTAAATACATGTTGCAGGTATTGCGGATTGGTTTTATCTACAAAAGCGATGAACTTTTCAGTTGCGTGATCGCAGACTACTTCTTTGAATTCCTTCAGACCGCTGATTGTTGGCATCCATGCCTGCCGCGATTGCTTCAAGGCACTCACTGCTACTTTTTGCATTCTTTCAAGGTTTACCACCTTACGTTCTGAATGATTGCAACGCATCAATGTGATCTGGTCTACGCCAAGTTCAACAGCCTTCTCTACAAACCATTCGGTGCGGTCAATGTTTTTGGTAGGGGCAATGGCAATGTGAATGTGGAATTTTCTTTTTGGCGATTGCCTCTTCGCAATTACTTGAAAGGTGCATTTTTTGTTGTTTGGATTTTCTACCACTGCCGTATAAAAAAATCCAAGCCCATCGGTAACTTCGATTGTGTCATTTGCCGCAAGGCGAAGAACTTGCACAGCGTGGCGCGAATCGTCTTCGTCAAGCCATGCAATACCCCGGGCCAACAATGGTTGATAAAATAGTGCCATGCAAATGCCGGCAATAGTTGCCCTGATATATTAAACTTGCAAACGCCTGACCAATGCGATATAGTCACTCATGGCCTTTTCTTTTGCCAATCCCCTCTTACTTTCCCAAGCACTGTACTTGGCAATTGCTTTGAAATCGAATCCCATCGGTTTGTCGCCTGCTACATCACCTTCGGTGCCTTGTTTGAAAAGCGCATACAACTCCAACAGATCTTCATTGCTGGGGCGTGCCGGCAATTGTTTGGAGGCAGCAACCGCTGCATTGAAATCATCGAGCAATGGCATGCCTATCGTTTGTTGATGGGTACATAATCGCGTAACTGCTGGCCTACATAAATTTGGCGGGGGCGCCCAATTGGTTCTTTGTTTTCGCGCAATTCTTTCCATTGTGCGATCCACCCGGGCAAGCGACCCATCGCGAACATGACTGTGAACATGTCAACCGGGATTCCCAACGCGCGATAGATGATACCTGAGTAGAAATCAACGTTAGGATACAGTTTGCGCTCGATAAAATAAGGATCGCGCAAAGCAACTTCCTCGAGCTTCATCGCAATCTCCAAAACAGGATCGTTTACGCCCAACTTGTTGAGCACATCATCCGCTGCCTTCTTGATGATTTTTGCCCGCGGGTCAAAATTCTTGTATACGCGATGGCCAAAGCCCATCAGCCTAAACCCGCTGTTTTTGTCTTTTGCTTTATTGATCCATTTCTCGGTATCGCCCCCATCTTTTTTGATGGCTTCCAGCATCAAGATCACCTCTTGGTTGGCGCCACCGTGTAACGGGCCCCACAAAGCATTGATCCCTGCAGAGATAGAAGAATAGATACTTGCTTTGGACGACCCAACGATGCGAACCGTGGAAGTCGAGCAGTTCTGTTCGTGGTCGGCATGCAAAATCAACAACTTATCAAGCGCATCGGCTACCACGGGGTCTACTTCATATTGCTCGGCCGGCAGCGCGTACAACATTTTCAAAAAGCGCGAGCAGTATTCGAGCGAGTTGTCTGGGTAATTGACCGGGTGACCCACTGCATTCTTGTAAGCCCAGGCAGCAAACGTAGGCATTTTTGCCAGCGAGCGTACAATGCTCAAGTAAACTCCCTCGGCTGAGCGGTTGGGGTCAAGCGACTCGGGGTAAAAGGCGGTTTGTGCGCAAAAAAGTGAAGCCAAAACACCCATAGGGTGAGAGGTTGAGGGAAACCCGTCCAGTATTTTTTTGATGTCTTCATGCACCATCGTGTGGCGCTTAATATCGCCAGAGAACTTACCGAGTTGGTCGGTGGTCGGCAACTCACCAAAAATCAGCAGGTAGGCTACTTCCAGAAAACTTGAATGTGCCGCCAGGTCTTCGATGGAATACCCACGGTATCGAAGGATGCCTTTGTCGCCATCCAGAAAAGTGATCGCACTTTTCGTTGCTCCGGTGTTCTTGTATCCAAAGTCAAGAGTGATGGCACCGGTCTCCTCCAAAAGATTGCTGATATCCAGTGCAACTTCGTTTTCCGTACCCTCTACCACTGGTAGTTTGTATGTTTTTCCGTCTAGGATGAGTTCTGCAGTTTTTGCCATAAAATGGTAGTTATACTTTTTGCCTCAATATAGAGGCTCACATTTTGCTAAACAATGAAAAAAACCTTTTGCTACGCTTTTTTTAAAAACTTTTTTGAGCGTAGGCGCGTTCCTCAAAAAAAGTTCGTTTGATTTTTGCCGCCTAACGAATTCGCTTTTTTTGCTGCGATCAATTGGCTAGAATTCGGCTTGGGTGAATATCCAAAACCAAGGCCTTGCCTCAAAAATACCTTTGGGAATTTCCGGCATGGTTGGCCCGCCTCCCTCTTGCGATGAGCCTCACAACACGCGTTGCACAACGCGCAAAATTGTTGAAAACTCCATCAAAACTTTTCTCGGTATTCAATCTAGTTATTGCCCAAAATGAGTGGCATTCCATCTTTGCCTGAGCCTACTACTACCACCTTGGCGTTGGGCGATTTGGCCAATTCCAGGGTCGCTTCTATACCCCTCATTTTCAATAGTTTATCTGAAAGAGAATTGTTAATGATGTTGTTGGCGCGAGCTTCACCTTCGGCTTGGATGCGTTTCCGCTCAGCCTCGCTTTTCTCCTTGTCCAGCCTGTACTGGTAGGCGAGGGCCTCCTGTTGCTGTTGAAGTTTATTTTCGATGGAGGTACGGATTTGATCCGGTAACTTGATGGATCTGATGAGTATATCGATGAAGTTAACATAGTTGGCTTTGAACTTCTTCTCGGTTTCCAGTTTGATGGTGGCTTCCACTTCGGCTCGTTTGGTTGAGTAGATTTCTTCGGCCGTAAACTGCGCCATGATCTGGCGGGTGATCGATCGCGCCTCCGGGGTTACAAAGCGACCCTGGTACTCGCCCTTGAACTTTTCGTGCAGGTAGCCGATCTTATCAATTTGCGGAGAAAACCGAACCGTTACATCCACATGGATAGGCAGACCATTTTTATCGGTTATATCCATATTCTCATCTGAAGAAATTTCAGACACATCATAAATTGTCTTATCGTTCCAGGGTGCCTTCAGGTGAGTGCCTGGTCCGATCACATCGTCTTTGTCCAGCCCCTTGCCAAAAGGGTAGAAGATGATTGCTTTTTCCGAGGGCCCTACGTCATAAACGAGGCTTGAGGACAAGGCAAACAACACAAAAACGGCAACGATGCCCAAGATGATAAAAGGAAGCTTTCGATTGTTCATAGTATAATTGTTTATTGTTTGTTTTGATAATTCTCGTTTCGCGGCAGGCCTAAAAGCTTGCCAATGATCAGCACTCCGTACAGTCCGCCCCACACTGCTTCCATAATGCTGATCTTGCGTACCAGCCTTGAAGGCATCAGGCCCGAGTCGATGCCACCCAAAACGCTGAAGCTGTAGGTCACGCACTCGGCATAGTTGGGTAACCCTGGCTCAATGGTAACCCCCAGGCTTCCCGGCCTGGCGATGCTGATGAGGTCATACAAACTGCCAAATGAAATTCCGATCATCAGAAAAATACAGGCTGCACCCCATAGTTTATCGGGCGTCATGTAGCTTCCCGAAAAAAGGTCGTGGATAGCAAAGCCAATCACGGTCACTTCAATGGGAAACAATAAACTGTGAATGGTGAGCAAATAGGCCTGCCGGTTGGCGATGTGAATGAACTGGTAATAGGGGAACTCCGCCATTACACCCACGGACACGATGCTGATCAACACCACCAGGAAGACAAGCAAAAGGACTCGGTTTTTAGTAAAGTTTCTGAGCAGGTCCCACAATAAAAATGCATAGAGTGTACCAAAAAACGAGAACACTGAAATAATCAACTTGGCCACCTCACTTTTTGAATCTTCCAACAGCGGTTCAGAAAGTATGAGCCCACAGGTGATGATCAACACTTGAAGCAAAACGATATTGCGGTAGTCTTTTGCTTTTTCGCGGTGCAGGTCGGTTGTGCTGAGGATGTTGAGTAGTTTGAATTTGACCATCTTACAGGCGGTGCTTGTTGTGCGTGGGCGTAAATGGTTTCAAAGCTAGCAAAACAAAAAGGCGGTGGAAAAAGCCACCGCCTTTTTTGTGAACCAGAAAATGGGAAAAATCACATGCCCGAACCGCCTTCTGTGCCGGTGTTGCCGGTGTTCTCGGGTGCGGGGGCAGGTGCAGGCTCAACAGCCGGAGCCGGTATTGCGGCTGGTGCCGGTGCAGGCTTGGGAGCCGGCTTCTTTGAGGCTGGCTTTTTCGCTGCCGGCTTTTTGGGTGCCGGTTTCTTCACCACCTGTTTTTTTGGAGCCTTCTTGGCTACTTTCTTTGCCGCCTTTTTAGCGACTTTTTTGGCAACCTTTTTTGCCGATTTTTTTGCTGACTTTTTTGCGGGTTTGGAAGCCTTCTTTACCGCCTTCTTTGCTTTCTTTGCCATAGTACGGGGTTATTTTATTTTTGATTTGGGTTACTGCTATCCTCGAACAGCATTTAAAGTTAAAAAAACTTCTACGCCAATACCAAATTCTTTTAACATAAATTTCAAGTGGTTGATTTTGTGATGCACTCAATCAACAGGAGTAGGCACCTTCTCTTGCTCTTTTTGGTGCCACTTGATGTCCCACAAGAACGAAACCTGGAAGAAGTCTTTCCCCGTCTCATCCACGAGCCGGTAATCAAATTGATGGAGGAACCCTGCCTGTATGCCGAATGATTGCGTAACCTGGTAGCCGCCTCCCAAATAAAGCCTCAATCGCTCAAAGTACGCGGGCGTGTCGGTGAAAAAAATTTCTGCCGATGTAGACACATAAAATGTGTTGGCTGTCACCTTTGCGGCCTTCAGCGGAATAACGCTTTGGAGGCGATACCGAAACCTGTTGCGATAGCCGTTTTGTGTGAAGCGCTGCTCCGCCCGGTATCGGTGTTCGAACTTGATATGCTGCAGGTATTGGCTCATGGTCAGTTGCTCAAATAAGCGGAACTCGTCACTCGCCTTGGGGGTCAAAAAGTCGCCCCCTGCCTGATAGGTATCGTATTTACCGCCAGCCACAGCAAGCGAGAAGTGCTTATCGAGTTGATAGGTAACTCCTCCTTTGATTTCGTGGTAGTGGAAGTGCTTGTATAGTTTTAACGACCGAAGTTGACTCTCTGCGAACACTCCCCATTTTTCTGAAATGCTTGCCTTGGCGCTGAAAACATTCCACGAGCCGAGGTCAGACTGACCGCTGGCCGTTATTGGCAATAGCAGCACTGCCACCCAATAGATGCGGGTAGACATATTATTTTTTTAAGAGAAACTCTAAAGGTTTGGCAAGCCGTTTAGACCAGGCCTTTTCACTATGGTCTTCACCCGGAAAAAACGCTGTGATCCATGCCGATGTGCCGTAGCCTTTTGCCCGGATGACATCGTCTATCTTCCGTTGCAGGGGAGGGTAGAGGGCATCCAGCGTTTGGTCTCCGTAGTCGAAGTACAGTTGATGGTTTTCTGCGCTGGGCAGGTGTGCCTGCATATAACTGGCGAATGCATCAGGCATCGGATTGTTGAGCACCGAAAAAGTGCCGGGCCAGTGTGTACTAAGGCAGGCGGCACCACCAAATACCTGCGGGTATTGGCAAATCGCGTACATGGAAATAAGCCCGCCCATGCTGCTGCCACCGATAAACGTGTTTTTGGCGTCTTGCAATGTTGAGTACTTTTTATCGATCAGGGGTTTCAATTCTAGCACGAGGTATTTGAGGTAGTTGTCAGAATTTGGTGTGAAACCCGCATTCGTTCGCCCAGCCGATCGCAATTGTTTGACCACAGTGTCCTTTTCTGCTGCGGCCAGCGATTCAAACGGTTTTTGGGGAAAGTAGTCGGCATGTCGCGTTGCCCCTCCGTTCCATATTCCCACTACGATCACATCTTTGATGCGGTTGCCGGCTGACAAACGGTGAATGGTTTCGCTTACTTTCCACGATTGCTTGTTCCAAGTAGCGGTGGAATCAAATAGCATTTGGCCATCATGCATGTATAATACGGCATACTTCTTTTGACCGGCATAACCATCAGGCAGCCATACATCAACGTGCCTTGATGAAATATACGCTGACGTAAAATCCGGTAGCCGCTCAATTTTGCCGTGCGGAACCCGTGGTTCCTGAGCAAATGCGGTTGCCAAGCAAGCGGATATGAAAAAAATAGTAATCAACTTCATACCCAAAAGTGATTAATTGTTTTGTCATTTTCAACGAGCCGTCATACCCTTTCGGCTATACCACCGCGTACACGAGAGGCTAGCGATGGTGATGTTTACCGGTTTATGCTTTCGTTTGTTACTTCCCGATACATAAAGTGACTGATTTTTAAAATCTACTTCCATTGATTCAAAAACCACTTTTTGCTTTGTATATATCGGAGAAAGGTACACATAGGGTACAAAAAAACCATAAAAACAAATAACTATCTATGATTACCTACAACGAAAAAACAGGCAACGTAACAGTTACATTCGAATTGAGTGGCGATGCGGGCCCGCGGTTGCTGATGATGCAACGCGCGTTGACTCTTGCTGTTTATGAGATCAGTTCGTCAGAGCGAAATGCTGGTGACGAAGACTTTAAAGAGGCGATTTGGAATTTGACCCAACTACAGCGAGTGTTTATGCTCGATGAAAACCAAATGCAAGCTGGCGTTGGAGGGAGACCTTTCAAAAATGCCGCAGAGGGTATTTCGTCTATCTGATTTGACCTCGCAGAGGTTTGCCAGGTCATGCAAAAGCCCTTGGCAAACCCATTTTCGCATTGAAAAAGTTTTTGTGTGCTTTTGCGGTTTGCTGTTGCACTCGCTTTTGCACTTGCTCTTGCAGCTAGATTTCTGTAAGCTCAAAATGCTCGATAAGCCTTTGGACGTTTGGATTTAGTTCGATCAACGTTTGCAATTTGGATTTTTGGGGATCCATTGTCAAAAGATAATCGGCAAGGTCATGTCCATTCTCGCGCTCGGTGCGTGTAGCTATGGTTTCCAGCAAATCAGAAACCGTTACTTGGAAACCCATTGCGCAAAACTCATTTGCCTTTGCTTGCCATTTCTCAAACGCCTTCAAATCAGGATAAAGGATAATCGGAAAACGTTTCAAAGGCTCTAACCGGTTCGAATTTAGCATCGATATCCCGCCACATGCCATCCAGGTATATTCAGGAAGGTAAATACTCGCAATGATTGCCGTCTTTTCTGACTCCACAATAACCACTTCTTTGACCTTACCGGAGTTGACTTGATGCTCACCAAATAGGCATTGCTCTAAGTGAAACAGCTCAGGTATCAAACCATTTTTGCGCAAAACCGAATGTACCCATGTCACATGATCGTAGGGCTTTTTGACCCGCTTACCATTTTCGGCATTGTATAACATTACTTTCCCCGTACGCACCCTGTTTAATGCGTCAACTTGCCAGAATACCGTTCCCCCGTGCCAATGCTTGCTTGTGCCAATGCAAAACCGTTTTGCTACTTGCGCAACTGCGAAAGAACCAAAACGATTTGCCAAAAATTGCAGGAAGTGGTTCGGTCTCGGTGATGAAAGGCTTAAATTAACCAATTCTGCAGGTATTGTGCCAAAGGATTTGCTCATAGCAAATTGCCTTTGCGCAATAGTAGTTTGCCTTTGCGTTTGTGCTTTTGCACTATTGGCGGAAGGGTTGTCTTTGAAGTAGTCGCATGGTTTGAAGTGGTAGCCACACTCAATTTCGCGGTTGCAACGACCTACATGGTCGGCCAGGTGCAACCCGGTTTCGGTATTAATGTACCGGGCAAACTTTTTGAGTTTACCACAGGATGGGCAAGTGTAACGGGTGGTTAGCCCGGAGTATTTTTCGAGGGTAAACAGGTGTTCCATTAGCTTACCGCAAAACGCAACCGCAAAACAGGGGGCGTATATAAGGAAATTGCGTTGCGGTAAGCCACCGCAACGCAACGCAAGTCACCCATATATATACATTACGGTTGCGGTATATATTTATCTGCCAATTCATAGAAATCTCCATTGAGATTGATAATTCCCATGTCCTTCATTTCCTTTACACGCGATTCGGCCGTCCTTTTTTGTACGGGCTTTCCCTCTATTTCCATAGCGAACGAAATGATCGCATTGACCAAATCCTGATAATTCAGCCGGCCAGTAATCAGACAGCGTTTTGCCAATGCTATGCGCTGGTTTGCCTTAATTGTTGCCTTATCAGTAAGCGCTTTGACTACGCTAGATTCATTCGGATCCAGTGATGTCATTCTACCAAGGCTTATATCATATCTGAAGAATACAGGATCAAAGTCGGGGCCGCCACGAATGAGCTTTGCTTCAATTGAATGAATGCCCTTTTCACGTATTTTTTTGATTGTAACCACTCCACCACCCTTCCGCTCTGCTTCGCTGCCCAAGTTGCCTCGCAGCTTTCCCGAAGTGCCTGGGTTTTCGTGGATATACAAAACGATGGCCGTGTTTAACTCATCAGATTTCATCATGAATTTTTCTATGATGCCAAAAGACTCCTTTGTGTCATTTGGGTCTTTGATCAAGTCGGCAATTCCATCAATTACCCAAAGGTGAGCATCTGGGTACTTCTCCATCAGCTTTATGACTTTCTCCACTTTTGTTTGGCTGTCGTACTTCCGAAGGTTTACAATACCAAGATTCGGAGGCTCTTTTTCAACTCCAAGTATTTTGCAAACTTGCAGCCGTAGCTTGTTGGTATAGCTTCGCGGCTGTTCCGTATCAATATAAACCACCATTTTGCCATCACAAAAAGATGAACAAATCTCCAGGGTATCGCCTAAAGATTTTTCAGATAGTGCAGTGGCCAATATGAAGGCCGAGCAAGAAGTTTTACCTGCTTTCGGTAAGCCACCAATCACACTTATATCGCCCTTCACAGCAAAAACCGAGTCCCTGATTTTTATAACCGGGACTGGATCTTGTATTTTGGATGTGAATGAGATTTGGTCTTCGTGTTCAAACTGATAAAATGAATTTTTGTGCCACTCAACATCGCCCCTGATTGTTTTTAAGTCCATATCGCCAAAGTCGTTTAAATCAGCTTCAGGACTTCTTTCGCCATCGCTTTCAGTTCAACGTTCACATCTCGTATTTTGTCTTCGAGTTCTATCCGTTTGGAGATGAGTGTTATGCACAGTAACTCGATTTCGGATTCGCTGGATGGTCTCAAGATTGATTCACCAACTGCTGCCCTAATTTCGCTGCTTAGGTGCCTTTTCCGCTTGTGAAAAGTAACTTTTTTTGCCTTTAGATTCTCGATTTCTTTGAGCAAATGAATGAGGGATTTTTTTAACTTTGTATTCATAAGATAATTGATTTTTTTTTGAGCCCGTTTAGTGCACGGGCTTTTTCTTTTTATTTTGAGTTTGCTTTTTCTGGCATGAAGTACCAAATCATTGAACCAATGCCTAAGGCTAACAAGGAGTAGAACATGATATTTTGCGCTCGCTTTTTGCCATAGATTGCATCGTATGTTTGGCGGATTGTTTGATTAAAGGTCTCGATCAAAACTTGAAGGTTTCGCCCTTTGGTCGCCAACTGCTGTTGCAATGGTGCGGTGGCATCGGTTTCAACCTTCAAAGAAATTATATCCTCTGCCCATCCAGCTAATCCATTTTGACGCAACACGGCTTGCATCGATTGTAAAGCCAAGTTTATCTTGGCCGTCTGGTCATCAATGGTTTTGATTTGCGAACGTAAAATATCATTTCCTGTACGCATGTCACGCAGTTGATCGGCAGTACTTGGACCACCGCCAAACACCGAGCTTAGTAACTGAGCCGCAACAGCGACCACCCCGGCAACCACATTTACCCCAGGGATTGGCAGCTGTGAAACCAAACCTGCAACTTGGGAAACAGAATTCAATGTTTCATTCGTTGGTTTTGCACCTAGATTTTGGGCGATTGCGTTTGCCTGTGACAGGTAGCCACTTGTTTTAACTAGCTGAGCGTTGGTCAGCCCAAGGCCTAGTATAGAATGTTGCCTTTCCATGGATCACGCAGCTGTTTTAGTTTTTCTTTTCGACACAAGGCCAGCCGCCTCAGCCTCTAACTCAACAAGAGTTTTCTTACGCCCCGAATAAAGCCACTCAGTGAGCTGCTTCTTGCTAAAGTAGATGAACTTCCCTTTTTTGATGTGTGGGATTTCACGCTTGCTAACTTTTGCGTACCCAGTAGGGTAGGCAATGCCAAGAAAATCACAACCCTCTTTAAAGGAGATGTGGTCTTTCTCGACTGAGTTATCGGGTTTCTGTTTGGATAAAATTTTCTCCAAACTTTGTTGAAATCGAAAATCTATTCTCGATTCCAGTTGCTCCAAGGTAATTGGGCACAGAATAAGTTGATTTGATGCTTCCATTTTTGCAATTGGTTATTGTTAAACTTCATTGCAAAAATGAAGATGAATGAAAGGAGTGAACTCGTTGACTTTTTGATTGGCTTGTTTAACTAACTGTATGTCAATACAAAAAAATTATGCAAAACGAAAGAAAGTGAACTAAATTGACTTCAGGAATTTCTCAGCGATACGATAGGCTTTCATGTCAATTTCCTTTAGGATTTTAATACTTACTTGTATTTCTTCTCTATGATCTTTGTGAAATTTTTCATTTTCCTTGTTGATTTTGAAGAACTCAGTCCTTAGACTTCCGGCATTGAGTTGGTAATCTATGGCTACTTTGTCAATCAGTGATTTTTTGGTCTGTTCACCTACTTCGCATAGGAATTTGACTAGATAGGAACCGATAGTTGGTGTAACGTGTAGAGGTTCTTTTAATTGTTGATTTGTTTTGTCAATTACCCATTGGTTAAGCGACCTTTCGAGCGAACTTAACAAGAACGTATGTTTGTCTTGTATTAGAGTTAAGAACCTTCTGTACTCGACCGTGTTGTTATTATATGTCGCGCTGAGATGGTAATTTAGGAAATCAAACGGATAGTGCGTTTTTGACAACCGAAAGCTGAAAAGTAGAGGAAAATTTTCATTTTCCTTTTTCACTTCAATTGGCTGATTGAGGTTCACGCCAAAATATCGGTATTCGTATATGTAGTATAAGTTAAACGGATTATTGCCTGCTCCTGCTCCTTCGTTTGCGCTAAGGAAGTCCCTAATTAGTTTTCGATTTGCTTCCTTTACTTTTAGGTTATCAGATTTGGAAAGTCTTAACCACTCTCGAAGTTCTTCCATATTGCTTTCAACCATAGGTTCATTCTCAATAACCTCCTGAAAAAGTACTTCAACATCTTTTTGCATGAGCATTGATGCCATTGCCAATGTTGCAGGGTGTTCTTTCCAGTTTGATGTACTCCATAAATCGTGCTTTACAATAACATCAAAACTTATTCGGAAGTCTTTTTTCTCGTCTTCACTGAGCCATTCTCGTGGGGGGTCTTTAAACATAGTTTTCAAAAATCAATTTTAATCTTATCCGCTGCCTCTCTTTTTTTTTCGTCAATGATTTTGGTATAGATGGCCGTGGTCTTTAAATCTTTATGGCCTAGCATTTTTGAGACGGTGTAAATGCCTGTTCCTTTTGATAGCTGCAATGTGGCGTAAGTGTGCCGGAAGCAGTGGAAGGTTATATCCTTTGTGATTCCTGCCCTCAATACCCACACTTTCAATTTTGAGTTTAGCCATGCTGAGTAAGTCAAATCACCAAACGGTTTGTCGGTTGCATTTTGTCTGTCTCCCAATAATCGGAAAGCAGTTTCGCTGATAGGCATTGTTTCTTCACCCTTCGTTTTTTTCTGTTTGAATCGTATAAAATATCCCTCTGCCTCGCTGTGCTGAATTTGAGCCCAAGTAAGTGCAGTCAGATCGCTCCAGCGTA
>DHLV01000170.1:0-434 GCA_002405445.1 Flammeovirgaceae bacterium UBA4659
TGGCATCACCGGTGTAGTAGATGTGGGCGGTCCGTTTTACAACTACGCCATTCGTGATTCAGTCAACACAAAAATAATAGCTCCTCATACCATTGTAACGGGCCCACTGATCTCAACCTACAGCCCGCCTAACCTGGATACAATCGATCCGCCCATCATCAAGGTAAACAATGCAGAGGAAGCACGGGCACTCGTGCGCAAGCAATTGCCGTTCAAACCTTCGTTTATCAAAATCTGGTTTGTGGTTTTGCCCGGTCAAAAAGCCGAGCAGTTTAGTGCCGAGGTGGCCGCTGCCATTGACGAGGCGCACAAAAACAATTTGAAAGTGGCTGTTCATGCTACCGAGTTAGCGACTGCCAAAGAAGCGATCCGCCTAGGTGCTGATATTTTGGTTCACAGTGTAGACGATACCATTCTCGATGATGCTTTTTTGA
>DHLV01000170.1:594-4214 GCA_002405445.1 Flammeovirgaceae bacterium UBA4659
TTTTTGAAAATCCTCAAGACAAAGAATATAATGTACATCCCCACCTTGCAGGTAAGTCAGCAATTTTACCGCATTTTAAAACAGCAGTTTGATTTTACTACACACGAGCTGGCGTGGTCGGATGCCACGCAATTGAGTTCATTGCTCGATCTTCAGCATCTCGATCCAAAAGAATTGAATGGATTTAACTATAAAGCAATCAGTTCCCAATTTGCCGTGCCATCGAAAGCAGACAGTATGATGCTGGTGAACCTCAAGCGCGCTGCCGATTATGGAATTACCATTGCCACCGGTACCGATGCCGGTAATCCGGGCGTAGCCCACGGTGCATCTTACCTGCGTGAAATGGAGATGATGAGGCAAGCGGGGCTGTCCAATTGGCAAGTGCTTAAAGCGTCTACCATCAATGCGGCCAGAAGTTTTGGCGCAGCCAATTTATATGGAAGCATAGATGGCGGCAAGGTGGCAAACTTCATTTTGCTAAGTGAAAATCCACTTCAATCTTTAAAAGCCCTGGAAAAAATTGAAACCGTGTATTTGAATGGATACGGACACACACCAGCGGATTTGTTGCCTAAAACGGTTGAAGAATTGGCAAAGGCTGAAGTGAATGCCTATAATGCGCGCAACATTGAAGCATTCATTGCCCGCTATGCTCCGGATGCGGAAATTTACGACCTCTCAAATCCCACTGTGCCCATTGCAAAAGGGAGGAGCCAAATTAGAGAGATATGGGGAGCTATGTTTAAACAATTTCCGGAATTGCACTGCCACGTAATAAGCCGCACCGTTATTGGCAACAAGTGCACGGCCATCGAATCAATTTCTGGCGTGGGGCCAACACCCGAAAAGGGCGTAGGTAATTACATCTTCAATTTAAAAACGGGACTGATCGAGAAAGTCTACTTCGTAACCGAAAGATAAGCGCACTTCCTTGAGAGAGGCACACAGCCTTCGTTAACCCCGGATATTTTTGTGGGGATTTCATTTGTTTAACTGTTGTGCACCCGGCCAATCGCGGGTGCTGCTTGAATAATTTCAATTTCCGTACACTACTTTGTCACAACCAATTGACTAGAAGCCATCTCAAAAATCAATTTTTAATTGTCAGCCTGAGCCCGCCTGCCGGACAGGCAAGCTTGTCGAAAGTTATTCCTTGCTGAAACCCAATTTCGACAAGCACAAACTGACATGGTGACGTATTTTTGAGATTGCTGCTAATTTTTTGTTAGGCATCATTCTTGGGCGACAGTGCAACAATCGGGCGACTGACCAAAATTAACTTTTAATACTACCTTTACGGCAGACTAATTAGACAGAATTGAATGAAAAATAAATATGTAAGCTTCATCTCAGACGACCATTTTTTGGATTGCATCGGCAACTTGCATAAAGCATATTTGAAGGCTAAAAACAACATCACAAAAAAAATACTTTTACTCAAACAAAGTTGACACCATTAAACTGACCTTTGATGCAAAGTTTAACGACATAGACGAGGAAAGCCTCATTCAATCAGAGATTTTGAGGCAAATTGACAAATCAATAAACAATTCAATCGGGACTTTTCACGAGCAAATTTTAGGCGGTATCAAAGGCCATCAATCAGGTAACTTGAGTGGCTATGACATCAAAGCCAAAGATGATACCTTGTTTGCCGACATCAAGAACAAACACAACACAATGAATAGCAGCGCAGCCGAAGCACTATTTCAAAAGTTAGCACGGTATGCAAACGACTACAAAAAAGCAAAATGCTACTGGGTTCAGATTTTAGCCAAAGGAAGTTTTTGTGAGTTGTGGAGTGGCGACATCAACGGTAAAGAATACAGCCACAGCAGAGTTTATAAAATTTCAGGCGACCAGTTTTACGCTTTACTTTCAGGACAAGACGATGCAATGTTCCAACTTTACAAAGTGCTACCAATCGCTATCAAAGACTATTTAAAATCAGCCGAAAAGAGCAAAGATATTGCAGAAAATTCTGCACTGGATGAACTAAAAGCAGGAACTAAGAAAAGCAAACGAAGTATATTAGACCAAATAGCTTTTGAAAATTACAGGTATTATTTGGGCTTTGACAAGTTATAGTAACCGTTCAAAAACTTCACAATTGAATAGCCAACTTCTGTTCCTAAATTAACAGGAACAGCGTTTCCAATTTGCCTGTATTGCTGGGCCATTGAACCCTCAAATTTCCAATCATCAGGAAAGGTTTGTATTCGTGCATACTCACGAACAGTAAACGGACGAGTTTCATCAGGATGACATCTTTCAGTTTGTTTTTGTGCAGGACTGCAGGTTAAAGTCAAACAAGGTTCATCCCAACCTATTCGCCTTGCAATTCCAGTTTTTCCGCCACCTAAATGAAAACTACCACCCATAAATTCCTTCTGAATTTTTGGTGGTAAATCACGCCAGTATCCTTTTTGCGGAACTAAATCTAAAACAGCTTTTTTGCTTTGAGGATATTTTGCACCACTTGACTTTGGAACATTTGTATCAAACAATTCACCTTTTTTCAAAGCATCATTCAAATTGTAAATTTTCTTGTGTGGCTTCGGATATTCGTATTGCAAGTCAATATCCTTTCTAATTCCAACTAAAATTAAACGTTCTCTTTTTTGTGGCACTCTGTAATGTATTGCTTTCAACACTTGGACAGGAACAACATTGTAACCTATTTCATCTAAAATTGAAATCATTCCTTGCAATGTTTTCCCGTTTTCGTGACTTAACAAACCACGGACATTTTCGCCAAAACAAATCGGTGGGTTTACTTCTTTGACAACTCTTGCAAACTCGTAAAACAAAGTCCCTCTTGCATCGGCAAGACCTAATTTTTTTCCAGCGTAACTGAACGCTTGACAAGGAAATCCACCAGTAACGACATCAACTTTATTATGATATTCAGAAAAATCAAACGCTTTAATATCGCCCTCCAAAACTTTCCAGTTTGGACGGTTTTTTCGCAACGTTTGACAAGCCCATTTATCAATTTCATTCAACGCAACGCATTTCAAACCTGCTTTTTCCATTCCGACAGCCAAACCACCAGCACCGGCAAACAATTCCAGGACAGTATACTCATTGTGTGGCTCAACATAATTGGTTACGCCATCTTCTGCATCGTGGTTGACAAAGTGAGCAAACAGCGTTTCAACTTGTTCTCGTTTATAGACACGGTAGTTACTCATTGGTTCACGGACAGCTGACAACTTGCCTTCTCTATCCCAACGTCTGAGAGTTTCTTTGCTTTTGCCTATGAGTTCAGAGGCTTCGGAGAGTGTTAAATATTCATTCATAACCAAGTAGTTTAACCTTATACAATGGTTACAAATCTAGAACATAAAATGACACGGACAACAACTAACAAAAAAAGAACGAACGCCTAACAGCGGTTTGGCAAAAGTGGCGGCTCCGTGCTTCGTATGACAGATTTTCGTATGATTGTAGTGCGGTTCTTCGTATAAAGTTTTGTGGTGAAAATTGCCACCTTCGCCAAGCCGCAAAACGATAGATGCACAGTATGTGATTTTTAGGTTCTTGATTTGCCTGCACTCGAGAGATTATCGGTTATGGTTCTGATTTTCTGCGGCAGACCGCCAGGTGTTAGCACC
>DHLV01000170.1:4447-4922 GCA_002405445.1 Flammeovirgaceae bacterium UBA4659
CCCTTTGCCTGCGCGCAAAACTAGCGAGTGGGGAGATTTTTGAGATTCCTGTAATTTAGTGTTGCTCAATATTGATGTGAACACCTTCAATGCCATCAATGAGAGGTCGCCCATAAACCGAGGGTGGCGTAAACCCGGGATAGGTGTTGTTTACGGCTAGTTGGGCAATAACACGACCAATTATTTTTACGGTAAACAGGTATGCTTGAGGACCTTTTATAGTCACAATAAGTTTTTGATTGTGCTTATTTTCAGTTTGAGCCCATGTGTAGGTATATTGTTTGGCTAGCTCATCTTGAGTTGGCCCCAACGGAAAAAAAAGGTTTGAATAGCGAAAGAGGAACTTCCTTAGCCAGTTCATACGTCCCTGCATAAACTGGATCAGTATCCAGGGATAATACGAATAAGTAGTGATTGTCTGAATTTTTGTAGTGATAAATCCGGTTAAGGAATCCCCCATGAGCGGATTATGAAT
>DHLV01000170.1:5161-5677 GCA_002405445.1 Flammeovirgaceae bacterium UBA4659
GTCTTGATTGTTCCTCGGGATGCAGCTCCAAAAGTTGCAAAACCCAGAAATAGTTTTTCCGAATCAGGTAACCCCTCCGATGCCAGGCGGCCCGCGATATCGGTCGGAGCCAGGTTAAAACCTGCACCAGGCATCAACATTACCCCGTTGGCGAATGCCACATGGTGAAGTTTATAAATTTCCAAAATGTCGGGATATTCTGCTGCGAGATCGACATAGTGAGTTTTTGTCTGTATGCAAGCCTCAATAAGATGCCTGTTTATGCCATAGGAAACATTAGCCAAATTGATAACAGCCTTCACATCGGATAAGTAAGCAACAATATGTTGCACGTCACTGATTTCAAAAATACGATACTCGATGCCATACTTTTCGGATAGGTCCTTGACTTCATGTTGCATAGCCGCAAGCACAATGGGGATACGCTTATCAAGCGCATGTTCGACAAACAGACTCCCGGTATAACCAAGAGCTCCATACACGAGGATTTTTGCTTTCTGATCGGTGTTTTGCATA
>DHLV01000170.1:5879-7069 GCA_002405445.1 Flammeovirgaceae bacterium UBA4659
CCCAGACGGTGCTATATCCATGAGAGCCTTTTTTTATGATATCAAATTTTTTCAACTCGATCCCAAACAGAAGTCAAGGCTGTAAACTAACTGCATACAACAATTTTTGGGTGGTTTAAGAAACTAAGTGTACATTTTTAATTTTTACTACTCCGCAGATTTGCCTCAGACTCTGCGGCTAACCCGTTCCCTCCCCCTCGTGCGCACTCTCCACCAACAACCACCTTACCCCCTGCGTACTGGCTACCCCCCTGTTCACGCTTGGCAGCCTTGCCAGCTTTAGGTTAAAATGTAAAACAATCCTACTTCTTTACAAAAATCAATTTGAGGCTCAGGCGATCCACATTAACCATGAGATGAAAAAAAAATAAAAGTAATGTTCGTATTTTCATCTTTTTATTGATTTTGATCGCCTACCTACCCCCGTGTTTACAGCAGAACAACCCGCGGGTGCATGGCTGCCCTCATCGCAGTGGCGGGCGCCCCGCTGTTGCTCGTACTGCTTTTGGTTTTGCTTTTTTAGTATCGTTGTTTTCCATACGATTGAGGATTCAACTCATGCGCCTTTCACCGCAGATGATTGCCATCGCCTATCTTTGTCATGAAACGACATCGACATGACCTTTCGCACCATCGCCTGTTGCGCAGCCTTGCTGGTTGCAGTGGCCTGCCAATCAAAAAAGAGTACTGATCCCCACCTGCATGTGGGCGTATCGGCTGCACCCATCAATCCGCCCATGGGCGCTTTCATTGCAGGCGATAAGCAGAACAGGCGATTCACAAGCGTGCATGACAGCCTTTTTGCCAAAGCCGTGGTGATGACGCGAGGCGATGAGCAGTTGGCCATTGTAACGCTGGATTGCATTGGCCTGCTGTATCCGGATGTGCTCAAAATCAGGCAGCAGGCAGCCCGGCTGTGTGGAATAAACGAAGCGCGTATCATGGTGTCTTCCACGCATACGCATTCCGGGCCCGATGTGGTGGGGCTGTGGGGCAGCGATTACCAGCACCCGGGGGTCGACTCGGTTTACCTCAGATTTTTGGTGACCACCGCGGCCGAAGAAGTCAAACTGGCTTTTGAAAACCGTAAAGAGGCAAATGCAGTAGTGGCCGAAACCGTTTTTGGCGAGCCGTGGGTTCAAAACATCTGCCTCGAAGAAATTGACCGATCCGTTGCCATCCTTCAGTTT
>DHLV01000170.1:7134-9382 GCA_002405445.1 Flammeovirgaceae bacterium UBA4659
CGATCCGTTGCCATCCTTCAGTTTACCGATGAAGCCGGGAAGGCCATTGCCACCCTCACCAACTTTGCCTGCCACCCCACTTTTTTAGATGCCCGTTTTTCAGAGGTATCGGCTGACTACGTGGGCGGTTATTACCGCGAGATGAAAAATCAAACCGGAGCGGAAGCCTTGTTTTTACAGGGGCCTATTGGCGGGTGGATTCAACCCGAAGATGGCGAGGGCTCTTTTGATAAAGCGCAACAGCGTGGGCGCGAATTGGCGCAGGCCGTAAACGTGGCGATGCAAAACGCACGGCCCGTAGCCTCCCCCGACCTGCGGTTTGCTTCCAAAAAAATAAAATTCCCGGTCGAAAACGAGGGCTGGAAACAGTTGGCCGCCATTGGCACCATCCAGCGCCCGATTCAGGATTCAGTGGAAACTGAAATCGCGTGGTTTTCGATTGGTGACGTGTCGTTTGCCGCCCACCCCGGAGAAACAGCGCCCTACTATGGCCTCGAAACAAAAAAACGGATGGGCACCGGGCCCTCTTTTGTGATGGCCTTAACCAACGATGCACTGGGTTACATTGTAAAGCCCTCTTTTTTTGAGAACCGGCAGATACCTCATGCCGAATACCTCACCGGCATGTCGGTGGGTAAAAGCACCGGTCCGTTGCTGATGGATCATCTTAAAACCGTGATACCGCCCACCCGCAGCGTTCCGCAGTGAACGAGATTTGATTATTTGTCTTTGTGCTGCATTTGCCCCGAAAAAAGAGGGGCCACCTTGCGTGAAAACAAATTGTAAATAAGAAGTACGAGCAGGCCGAAAACCACCGAACCGGTGATGAGCAAATTGTTGGTGACGCCATCTACCGAAAAAGACAGTTTGATCAGAATCGTAGAGATCACGAAGCCGGAGTTTCGGATAATGGACTGAAACTGATCGGAATAAAAGAGCGAAGCCAGCAGCAACAACACATCCACAATGATAAGGATAGTGAAAAACTCATTAAAGAATACCTCGTTGAGATCGCCTGCTGCTGCCATGATGCCCGAATCGTAGTTGAGTACGGCCGTGGCCGCCCAACTGTAGAGCGAATAGCACGCTAGCACCAGCATTACGGGAACCAGCAACAACGCGATGGTATTTTTCAAAAACAGAAATGTGCTGGCTTTTACTTCTGCCTGCTCACCGGCCTCGAAGCCCGGATTTTCCCTTCGAAGCACCTGCATATAAAAAAGGCAAATCAGAAAAAATAACACCAGCGAGGTAACGGCATCGTACGTAAACTGCAGGTCGTTTTCATTGTGAAACCAGTTGGGCAAAAGTTCGAGACTGCCGATGTCTTTGAAAATTCTGCGGATGATGATCAGCGTGATGATTTCATATTGCTTGCCGATATAGAAAGACGTGGACTTGGGCAAATAAAATATCAGCAAGTAAATCTCATACACCAGTATAAATGAAAAAGGAGTATAAATGGCCGAGATCGGGCTGAGCAACAAGCCCGAGGCCGGGTGCAAAATTCCCTGCGAAACCAGCAGAATGAGCAGCAGGTGAACGAGATAACTGAAAATGGCGATGGCCAGAATAAAACGCTCGATCCTGTACCTGGCCGTAGATGACAACAGCCAATCCAGGCCCTTTTCTACCAGGCGCCTGCCCATGGAGAGGGTTAGTTGAGGCGACACGAGAAGATGGGATACATGTTGTAATGTAGGTAAACAGCATCAACTTCACAAATGCATCCGTTAATTCTCGGTAAAGTGTCGGTTCGTAGCGTGTGGCAAAATCAAAAATATTTTTGATAGTTGTTGCGGGTTACCTCACCCGCAACATGGTATTCTTAAACCTGTAAGCTCTCTTTGGATATCGTTCACACGCTGCCCATGCAACCAGCATCAGAGAAAAACGCAGCAACCAACAGTCAGCAGCTAATGACCACTTTCGTCCATCCCGGTTTCATCCACACCTTTTGGGCTGGTTAGGTACTGAGGGTCGAGGAGTGTGGCCGCGCAGGCTGCGGCATGTGGCATCTCGTAGCGGAAAAAGAATTTCATGGTGTGTACAATGCCTTCGTAATACTCGGCTGATAGCTCACCCCCGTTCACCTGCTGAAGTTTCTCCACTGCGGCTACGGCCTGCTTTAACCACTGCCAGCCAATCACCAGGTAGCTCATCATCTCCATAAACACGGTGGCATCGGCCGCGTAGCGATCAACATCGCCTTCCAATGCATACCTGCGAAGGTGCTGCAGCACCTGTT
>DHLV01000176.1 GCA_002405445.1 Flammeovirgaceae bacterium UBA4659
TGCACTCCCTTTACAAATGTGGGGGTGTCGTCTTTCGCTGGTGCCGACATCACTACCTTTTTTGCGACCGCGGCAATGTGTTTTTGTCAGTCGGCAATGGTCAAAAATAAACCGGTTGATTCAACTACAATTTCAGCACCTACTTCATTCCACTTCAAGTTTGCAGGGTCTTTCTCCGCTGTCACGCGGATGGTCTTTCCGTTTACTACCAAGTTCTTATCTTTTACTTCCACCGTGCCTTTGAAGGGTCCGTGGGTAGAATCGTATTTCAGCATGTAGGCCATGTAATCTGGGTCTACCAAATCGTTGATGCCTACAATTTCTACGTCAGGTCGTTGAATGGCAGCGCGGAAGGCCAAGCGGCCGATGCGGCCAAAACCGTTGATTCCTATTTTTGTCATGGTATGATTTTTAAAATTTTGGTGGTCAAAAATAGACCACAACGCGGCCAAAACCAACGAAATGGGGCGGTAAATGGATGGATAACCCGAACTTTTTTATGGGCAACGTTTGCAATTCAGACGGCTGGATTTATCTTTGCGCCTCTTTAGAAGGAACGGCCCGTTCGTCTAGGGGTTAGGACATCAGATTTTCATTCTGGTAACAGGGGTTCGATTCCCCTACGGGCTACATAAAACCTGTCATCTTCAGACAGGTTTTTTTATGTCTAAGATTTTTTTGGTTCGCCCAGTAACTTCATGTTTGTTTTTTTTGAGAGATGGCACAAAAATCTTCTGGAGGGAATATTGTGACGGCATCTTAAGTTTAAAGTTATTGTATGATTATAACAATCCCGTTAATTTTAGGCTAACTAAAAAAACCAACCGGCTCGCGATGACTAGGGTATTCAAGTGTATCTGGATAAGTACATTTTTGGTTTTGGCTCTCGAAAGTAGGGCTCAAACACCCACCGACAAGATCTTTCATAAGGACGGCAGTACCCTTTCCGTAAAGGTCCTTGAAATCCTTCTGACCGAGATTAAGTATAAGAAGGCAAGTAATCCTAATGGTCCTACCTACACGATCCTGAAGACGGATGTTACCAAGATTATCTATGCCAACGGGGAGGAAGAGTTAATGTCCACTGCGCCTTCGGAACGAACCGTTCCCTTGGAAGATCTTCCTTTTGGGGTGGAGTATTTCCTTACCTTTTCCGGTGATGGAAAGTATATGATTACAGACCGAACGCTGGCTGATCAGAAGAGGTACTTGTGTTTCTGGGATTCTGACTTCAAGTTGAGAAATAAACTCAGTTTCAGCAATCGAAACTCCGCAGACATTTCATTAAACTGGCAAATACAGGCTGATAACGGAAGCTACGTGCAAGGATCTGCCCTCTACGCAGCAGACAAGTCTCTGATCATGCGATTTATTGACCCGGAAACGAAAAAACCGTTTGGAAATGTAATCTCGTTGTTGTCGCCAGATGGTAAAAGAATTCTAATCCAAAAATACCTGAATAATAATAAGTGGTCGAAGGGAACGGATTTTATATACCTGTTTAACAGCGCGGGTGAGCTAATAACCAAAAAGAACTACAACGTCAAAATTGGATATGGAGGGGTCACTACCCTGCGATTTTCACCCTCTGGCAATCATTATTTCGTAGTGTGGGCCGGTAATGTCTTCGTTTTTGATGCAGACGGCAATCGGGTAGGGGAGATAGAGTTGGAGCAGGCTTTTGTGAACAAGCGGGTATATGAGAACGATCAGGGTTACTACAACGTGTGGAAGTTTGTCAGCTTCTCTTACGATGGCAAATACATCATTGCACCCGATAGTGACGAAGATGTGGCGATCTGGGATCTGAAGGGGTTACTGATTAATCGCTTTCCGCACTTTATGCCCGAAGTTGCCGCCATCTCACGAGATGGTAAGTGGGTGGCTACTGCAAGCAATCCTCCTTATGGAAAAACGATAAAACATAAACTCCCTGATGGAACATCCGAACAGGTTTCGGATAGCCGGTTAAGGATTTGGACCATAGACGGTACACTAGTTAAAGAGGTTTCATTCCCTGTGAAGCTCACATCCATTGAATTTGTCCCAGATAATTCGGGCGTAGTAGGAGTCGTGGAGGGTGCAGCGTTTTGGCTATGGGCGAAAGATGGCTACAACTTGCCAGAGGGAATGGACAAAGACTTGAAATTGCTCGCTGCAGATGTTGCAGTTTGGAGAAAAACCAAACAGAAAGCAGTTAACAGAGAGAAATGGGGCATAGTTATCGGTGGTCTTATTGATGGCATCCCACAAGCAGCTAGGAACATCAACCAAGAAATGGCGAAGACCGACAAGCAAAGGAAGCAGATTGAGCAGTTGTCGGGAGGTGGGCAGTCAAAAGAAAGCACAGTGACCGGTGCTCCACCTCAAAAGGCAGGGCGCCTGAAGATTGCTATTGAAAACAAAACGACTAAGCAGGTGGAGAGCGTGTATATTTCTCCGCGGGAGAGCTCTGAGTGGAGTGAGGATATACTAGGAAAGGATATGCTATCCAATGGAGAATTCGGAACATTGACCATCCCTTCAGGATACGGAAAGAGCTGCTTTTTTGATCTGAAGGTGGTCTACCCGGACGGAAAGATAGAGGTGTGGAAGGGACTGGACTTCTGCAAGTACTACACGTTTCAATTGTTCCCAGGCGGTAAGGTTGTATTCACCGCGGACTAGAGAACGACATTTCTTCGCGTTGGGAAGTGGATGCGGATAGTCAGACTTCGTTGCCGCTTTTTTGTACGACAACGCCCAGAAATTTACCGTGTGCTCTGTGCGTATCAAATGCACGCTTATGGGCAACGTTTGCATTTTATAAGGGTGGATTCATTTTTGCGCCTCTTTAGAAGGAACGGCTCGTTCGTCTAGGGGTTAGGACATCAGATTTTCATTCTGGTAACAGGGGTTCGATTCCCCTACGGGCTACTCAAAATCAAAGCCATTTTGCAAAGGATGGCTTTTTTGTTTGCCCAATTCACAATAAGAATCTCGGCATCCCAACCTTTAGTTCTTTAGACGAAGGGAGGAAGTCGCGAATTTTGACTTCATTCAAAACATTGAAATTGAACTGACAGGTTAGTAGGTATTATTCAACATCGCTAAGGTTGAGTTTTATCTTCTCGCACTCCGGCAATCAACAACCACAACGCTAACCCCAACTCACCAATAAAAATCGGCACTGCCAAATACACAAACCATGGATTGGCAAAACCTTTGGACAGCAGCATGGTGAAGGTATTGATAAGATAGCACAGCCCGGCAATGGCATACAAAACCCCAAGAAACCTGGGTATTAAATTCGAAACCATAATTAAGTAGCCAATAATGAGACAATAAAATCCGAAGAATACCAGCGCGATGCCATACCCTTGAGCTTGTAAGTGCAACGCTTGCAATGATAGAGTCGCCAATTGTTGTTGCGAAAAAGTATTCAGGTATGAATCGTTGCTCAGGTAAAGCAAAGGCGAAATTTGGTTTAACAAATTAGTTGCAATAATGGCGGTTTGTATCGCTACGAATAGCAGCGCCAAGCCAGCCAGCAATTTGTTCACCGACTTGAAAAGAGAATAGATGATCAATACACATGGCAACCCAAATACCAGATTAACTAAGTCCGCGGATATCCCCCAGCGAAATAACATTTCAGCATCACGTATATTCAACGCAGTGGCGAGTGCATTGTCGCCTACCCGCAGGGCCTGCCTCACAAAAACTTCCGAAAAAAGACCGCAGACAATCACCTGCAGGTAAAAAAAGCCAGCAATGCGGGCAAGTTGTTTGTTTGAAAAGTTCATTGTGATGTGGGATTACAACGGTAAGACGACTCCCCCGCAACCATTGTTACGGCCAAGGGTTAATAAAAATGCTGCATTCTCAACACCGTAACAGGATGGAAGAACGTGACCATCGGATATTTTTCCAGGTACTTTTCTTTTAAGCGCTGTGCTATTTTCAGGCACACCTCTTCGCTGGTGATAATTTCGATGCGCACATTTTCGCCATCCCACGGATTGTCGCGCAAAGCAGACTGGCTGCGGCCTGAAACTTTTGAAACGGTGTAACCCTTGGCACCCAGTGCCATGATCTCTTTTTCCAAAACGGTTTCAAGCACCTCTTCACCAATGATTGTCAGTAAGTAAGCCTGTGTCATGGTCCAAAAAAATTATGCGTACAACATGGTTGCAATATGGTGGTAGACGGGTATGCCTACAGTAATGTTAAAAGGAAAAGTGATGGCCAGCGTGGCAGTCAGGTAATACGAGGGGCTGGCCTCTGGCAATGCTACCCGGCAGGCAGCAGGTGCGGCAATGTACGATGCACTCGCGGCTAAAATCCCGAGCACTGTGGCTCCGCCCATACCCAAGCCTGCCAGTTGGCCCAAATAAATTCCTATTGTAGCGTGCACAATGGGGAAGATGATCCCAAACGCAAGGAGAAAGGCACCGCTTTTTTTCAAATCAGACAACTTCCGGCCTGCCACCAGGCCGGCCTCTAGCAAGAACAAAGTCAGGATGCCCTTGAAAGGCACATCAAACAGTGGTGCTACCTGATCCCATCCGGTTTTGCCCACCAAAAAGCCAATGACCAAAAAGCCCATCAGCAATAAGCTGCTCTTCCCGGCAAGCAATTCTCGGGCAACTTCTTTCACAGGAGCTTGGTCGCTGTTTGATGCTGAGTTGACTCGCGCCAGCGTAATGCCGATGAGGATGGCAGGTATCTCCATGATGGCCAACATGCTGGGCATAAAACCTTC
>DHLV01000287.1 GCA_002405445.1 Flammeovirgaceae bacterium UBA4659
TGGAAAGACGCTTTGCGGGTCTGCTTCCCAAGGCCGATCGGCTGTCAGCACCAGTAAGGGAATTTGCTGGAAAATTGCCTCGGCCACCGCATTGGCAAATTTGTAAGCCGCAGATCCCGAAGTTCAGACTAACACCACGGGAATTTTTGTTTGCTGGGCCATGCCCAATGCCACAAAAGCGGCACTGCGCTCGTCACTAAAAGTGCGGCAAGTTATTTTGGGGTGGGTGGTGAAGGCAAGCGTCAGCGGTGCGCAGCGTGAGCCCGGGCACAACACCACGTTGGCAATGCCCTGTTGTGCGCATATTTCGGCAATGTCGTAAATGGGTTGCAGATGGCTCAGAACGAAAGACGCTTTAGCAGAGCAAAGGTAAACAAAACGCGAATTATTCCCCTTTTATTGACGCTTTTGGCAGGCGGTCTGTTGGGTTTCACAGTTGGGAGAAGCCTGTATTTAAATCGTCACGAACGCGAAAAACAGAAGACCGCAATTTTGCTTCATAACTTTTGGAGGTTCTTAATTAGGGTGTGTTTTCTACCTACACCAAATCAAACGCCCGCGCATATTGACTCAGTTCAAAACGGTTGTTCGTACCCAGTTTTGACTTGATGTTTTTACGATGCGTCTCCACGGTAGCTGTCGAAATAAACAAACTTTTAGCAATCTGGTTTGCAGTTTTGCCTAACACCAACAAACGCAATATTTCTTTCTCACGCTTGCCCAGCCGGGCAAATTGATGGTAATGCGTACGCAGAAAATTATTCTCTTCTAACATGCGTGCAGCTTTGGCGGTGAAGTAGTTGGTGGGATCAATACGCATGGCCACCGTAATCATGAGGTGCGGCTTGCCCTCCAGGTTGCGCATTAAAATTTTGGTCATGCTCATGTACCACTCCCACTCCTTGTCTTCTGCGGTACGCACCTGTTGAAAGTACGATACCGTTTCATCGGTGTTGCGTTCAAACAAACCTAATATTTTGGGCAGATAATGTTGGGCGTACTCCGGGTTGAAGAACCGCTGGTGATACTCCTCACTGCTTAAATCCTTTACGTCATCCCAGGTTTTGTCTAACAGCCGCAGCCCCTCGGGCGACATATATTGTAAGGTGAACTCCGGTAGTTGATGCACCACCACCACACCCGGTAAGAGCGCGCTGAAGGTCATCACCTCTTTAATTTTTCTTTGTGCCTGTTCTGTTAGAGGCAGGCCAAGTTCCTCGGGTGTTCGATTCATGCCAACGTGTAGTAAGTATGCAAAATAGGGGGAAATACCCAGAAATGGGTATTGGCGTAGCTGATAAATAAGGCTACTTTTGAATAAAGGGCATCTCTAAAACTCCTTGTACCCTTCTCTTTTGGAGAAGGGGGAGGGGTTGAGGCCATAAAAGAAAGGGTTTTAAAGATGCCCAAACACTTTGCCTGTAAACCTATCCATCATGAAATCTACTTTTCTCTTTGCACTCTGCTTTTTTGTTCAGTTTACGCAAGCCCAAACCATACGCAGGGTAAACAATAACCCGGGGGTTACGGGGCTTAACGTTTATACTACCGCGCAAGCCGCGCATGATGCCGCTAACGCTAATGATATTTTGATTATCGAGCCAAGTGTCAATTCATACGGAGACCTAACACTCACCAAGCCGTTGAAGATTTATGGGAATGGATATTTTCTGAATACCAATGTTGAGTTGAAAGCTGATCAGCGGGGTTCAATATTTGGCACGATTTATTTTGGTACAGGAAGCAGCGGAAGTTCCGTTTATGGCATACAATGTAGTGTTATGACTAATGCCATTTGCTGTGAAAACTATTTCGTTACGAATGACTTGACTATTGAGAGATGTAATATAGATATTGTATCAATAGCTGCACCGTATTCGAACAATGGTTTAGGTGTTAGAACGGGAACGAGTACTATTTCAAATCTTGTTTTTAGACGCAACTTTATTCGTAGTTCTCTTGGACTAAATAGTTACGCACCAACAACGATAAATGGTGTTTTAATATCCAACAACATTATCAACTATTTAGCAATGGGTACTTTTGCAGGTCAGAACGGAATTCAAAATGGGGCGGTCATCAACAACACAATTATCAACCAATTTTATACAGATAATTGGTTGGTTAACTCCGTTTTGGATAACAATCTCTTTTTAAGCCTTGCATCCATAAACTTTACAAACGTATCTTATAGTTATAATGTTAGTTCTGGAGGTGCGTTAACAGGCGGTGTAGGGAACCTAGCAAATTTCGATGTGAATGCAGCACTTGTTGGTCCAGGAGCAGGTATCAGTAATGACGAGCAATACCAAATCAAAGCAGGCTCACCGTTAAAAACCGTAGGCAGTGGTGGCACCGAAGTAGGTGCTTACGGTGGAGCAACACCTTATATAGTCTCAGGTATTCCGGCTGTACCCTCTATTACCAATTTCGCCAACACAGGTACAGGCAGCAACACCACCCCGGTGCAGGTAACCATAAGCGTGAAGTCAAATAATTGATTTTAGTCAACCAACCGTAGTTTACTAAGTATCATGCAGATGTCGCTTCACACACAGGCACGAACAAAACTCAAGTATCCTGCTTTGCATGAAGAAATGGCTCAGAACAAATTTAAAAAATCAGTTGCGTTGAGAATGGGTATGCTGTGGAACGGGCGGAGTGTAAGCAGGTCGGGGTCTCCGGTTATCACTGCTTTAGTTGGCGCTGATAACGCCAACGCTAAAAACATATTGTCTGTGCTATCGCGGCTGGCACTGACCACGTGTGTTACGTTGATCAATTGGTTACGCTTTTCAAAAGCGGCAATCATGGCTAACCGTGCCGCCACGGTTTGGTACCGATCGAACTTGGTGCGCATAAACACTGTAGAGAACTCGTGCAGCGTAGCCGTTGAATACACTAAAATGCCCAGCGTGTTGGCTTTGTCAAATGCTTTTCGGCTAATCGAGTCAGGAAGAATGTGTGCGCTGATCAATGCATTGGTATCAAAAACAAACGCATTAGTCATGTTCTTTCAACAAGGCATTCAGTATGTCTTCCGTAAGTCCGTTTTGCAGCGCGGTGTTACCAAACTGATCCAATTCTTTTTTATAGGCCGCATCCGTAGCATCGTTAGCGGCCTTTTTAAGCAACATACTTACGGCTTCCAAAAGTTGCCGCTGTTTGGCCAGACTCAGGCTTTGATACGCTTTACCGGCTTGTTCGTCTACTTCCAAAACAATGCGTTCCATAAGACTTTTTTAACCAATCAAAGATAGTAAACAATTGAAAATGGTATTGGTGAAGGCAAAAAGACAAGTTTTACTACTATTCTTCTGGTGGTTATCCATGTCAGCGCACGCGCAGAACATTACTGTAATTGAATATTTCTTTGATGCAGACCCCGGTTATGGCGCGGGCACGGCAGTGGCCATTACTCCGGCACCTACCATTACCAACTTTACTTTCAACGTAAACGTAACAGCCATTGCTGATGGCTTTCACACGCTCTTTGTGCGGACCAAAGATGCCAACAACAACTGGAGTGCAACTTTTTCGCGACCTATCTATAAGCTGTCGAGTAGTGCATTGCCGCCTTTGTCCAACATCAACAAGCTGGAATATTTTATAGGCGCAGACCCGGGTTATGGATTAGCCATCAATGTGCCAATTACTCCTGCCACATCACTATCCAATCAAAATATTGTAGTGCCTGTAGGCGCTTTGGCCGAGGGGAGCTACCCACTTACCGTGCGCGCCCGAGATGCCAACAATAATTGGAGTATTGTCTTTATAAAAACGATTAACGTTTGCAACCACCCCGGCACTACGGTGAACGCAGCCACAACCATAACTAACTCCGGTTTCACCGCCACCTGGGCCGATGTGCCCGGTTCTATCAGTTACCAGTTAGATGTAAGCACCGATAACTTTGCCACGTTTGTGAGTGGCTATCCCCGCTCAATTACACCGCCTGCACTTTCTTTTGCTGTTACTGGTTTATCGCAAGCAACTGCCTATCAATATCGTGTACGGGCCGTAGCCACGTGCGCATCGGTGGAGTCTAACACCGTCAGCGTAACTACATTGGCTACACCGCCAACAGCTCAGCCTACCAATATGTTGTTCAGTTCGGTAACCGCCACCACACTGACCGGTTTTTTCACAGCACCCTCAACAGCACCCACAGGTTATCTGGTTGTGCGTAAGGCGGGTTCGGCATCAGCTTTTACACCAACCAACAACATTACCTACGCTAAAGGGTTTGATACTGGCGATGGTATTGTAGCGCATGTTGGCTCAGCATTTCTTTTTAATGAAACGGGGCTTACACCCAACACACAATATTTTTACCGCGTGTTTGCGTACAATACTTTCAATGGCGCTACCTCGTATCTTACTACATCGCCCTTGCAAAACAATGTGCGCACCACCGCATTAGAGCCAACCGCACAACCTACCAACTTACAATTCACATCCGTTACCGATGTGAGTTTTACGGTAAGCTATACTGCGGCCACCGGCAACCCCGATGGGTATCTTGTGCTTCGCAAAACGGGTTCTGCCCCCACGGCTGTTCCGGTGGATGGCACTACCTACACCACCACGGTGGGCACCGATGTTGTGGTGTATCAAGGCAATGCTACCAGCTTCGCACAAACGGGCTTAACGCAGAACACAGAATATTTTTATACCGTTTATGCATTCAACGGCACGAGCAGTGCTATTAATTACCGTACCATTTCGCCTTTAACTGGCAGTCAGCTTACGCCTATTACCCCACCCGCCACAGGTGCCACCAACTTGGTGTTCAGCAACATTACGCCAACGGCTATAACAGTTTCGTATACAGCACCGGCCATTGCACCTTCCGGCTATTTGGTGGTGAGGAAAGCGGGTGCCAGCCCAACCTTTGTTCCGCAGGCCAACACAGGCTATACCATCGGCCAAACCCTTACTGATGGTGTGGTGGCTTACGTGGGCGCGGCCAGGTCTTTTTCAGATACCGGGTTGACGCCTTCTACTTTGTACTTCTACGATGTATTTGTGTACAATCAGGTTGGTTCGTTGATTAGTTACCAGGTTACGCCTCCGTTGGAAAATAGCGTGAGTACGTTTACCGGTGAACCTGCCGCGCAACCGAGTTCAATTTCGTTCAACACAATAACAACCTCCAGCCTTAACATCTCCTTTTCTTCAGCAAGTCCTGCTCCCACGGGTTATTTGATTTTGCGCAAAGCAGGCTCGGCACCTACTTCCGTTCCGGCAGATGGAACAGCCTACACGGTTGGAAATAACATTGGCGATGGAACCGTTGTTTTGATTGGTAACTCGTTCACTGCGAGTGATGCCGGGCTTACTGCTGGCACCAGCTATTTTTACCAGGTTTTTTCCTACAATGGCACAGGCATCGCCACCAATTATTTGACCACGGTTACCAGTGCGAATTCAGGGTCAACCATCACTCTGCCGGGTAAGCCGGTAGCAATCGCAGCAACAGCGGTTCAGCAAAATCAATTTACGGCCAATTGGACCGCCACCACGGGTGCTGCCAGTTACAGGTTAGACGTGTCGCTCGATAATTTCGCCACGCCCATTTCAGGCTTTAACGATTTGACTGTAACATCTACTTCAGTGAACGTTACCGGCTTGAATGCCGGAACAACTTATCAATACCGAGTAAGGGCGGTGAATGCAAGCGGTGCTTCAGTTAACTCGGATTCGATTTCGCAAATCACTGTGCCATCGGCTCCAACATTGGCAGCAGCCACCAATGTGACGCAAACAGGTTTTGTGGCGAATTGGAATGCGGTGACGGGTGGCACCGGCTACTTTATTGATGTATCGCTGACGAACGATTTTTCATCTTTTGTAACGGGGTTTCAGAATAGGCCATTGACCAACGTGACTACGCTCGCGATTTCCAGTTTATCGCCAGGTACGGTACATTACTATCGGGTTCGTGCTACCAATGCAGGTGGCACGTCAGCAAATTCAGGCTTAGGTACGCAATTGTTATTACCAGCAACACCGGTCGGCTTAGACGCTACCAATGCCACCTCTACTTCTTTTAAAGCCAAATGGCAACCGGCAGCCGGTGCATCAGAATACCGAATAGATGTGTCGCTGGTGTCGAGCAATTTTAATCCACCGCTAACGGCTTACACAAACGTGCAAGTAATAGGGGGCGTACTGGAATTTCTAGTTACTGGCCTCGTTGCAAACACTGCATATCAATATCAGGTTCGAGCTGTAAATGCATCCGGCACTTCACCAAATTCCTCGCCCATATCCGTTTCAACACTTGATGCGAATAGTGGAAACAACAGCACTACACTGGCCATTCCAACGCTTTCGTCAGGTGGTACAATGGAAAGCTACCGGATGTTTTCGATTCCGCTTTCTATGCAGACAAATTCAATTGCCGACATCTTCGGTATTTTGGGTGCATATTCAAAAGATAAATGGAGGCTGCTCCGTTGGAATCAAAGTAAAAACGGATGGGACGAGGTGAACAACGGCTTGACTACTATTGACCGGGGTAGCAGCTATTGGTTTAATGCCACGGCAGCCACCCCAGTAGTGGTTACAGGTACTGACTACGCTGACCCATCGTTTACGCTTCAGCTGGCAAGAGGCTGGAATCAGATTGGCAGCCCATATAATTTTAACATTGATTGGACGGATGTTCTTGCGAAAAACACATCGGCAACCGGAGTAGATGCAACAATATTTTCATACGATCCTTCAGGCGCTAACAAATTTAAACAGGGCACTTCGCTAAACAGGTGGAGCGGGGCGTATGTATTTAGCACTACGGCAGTGTCGTTAACAATACCGAGAACAGTCAAGCAAAGTAATGGCCGAATACAAGCCACGAACGAATTGAACAGCAATTTAGCCGCACAAAACTGGACGTTGCCACTAAAGTTGTCTGTTGCTAACGTTGAAAACAGCTTTCCGGCCGTGGGTATGCACACAGATGCATCTCTTTCCTATGATCGATTTGACATGATTACCTTGCCGCGCTTTGGCGACTATGCTGAGTTGCACGCCAATCATCCTGATTTTTTTGCACCACAGTTCACACGAGATATTGTGCCAAATCAGGCAAACTATACTTGGCACTTGCACTACTCTAGCAGCTTGAATGGAAAGTGGGTTACCCTTTCTTGGGATCAAAATTCACTGGGATTGAATGAAGCTGTGCTCCTGCTCTACGACCCGCAATTGAAGGTGCTGGTAGATATGAAAAAGGTAGGGCAATACAATTTCGAAGGCAAGAATGGTAACCGTATTGATGTATTCTTTGCTACAAACGCTGAGAACTTTAGGCCCGATTTCTCCGCGTTGGTAACGCCTTATCCGAATCCGATGTTCAGGCAAGTTTCGATTCCTTTTTTTGTGTCGCAAGAGAACGAGCCAGTTTCAATTGCTGTGTATGACGTTGTTGGAAAAAAAGTAAAGACTGTTGTTAATGGATTGTTTGGTATTGGATTACAATATGCGGAGTGGTATGGCGAAGATGACCAGGGGAACCCGGTGGTGCCTGGGGTGTATGTTTACAGGTACGCAAGTGGTAGCGGGTCTTCGCAAAGCGGTCGATTGGTTGTCAAATAGATCTCATATGCGTCAAAAAAAATTAACTGGGTGTCTTTTTTTTATTTGTGCTGCATGGGTAGCGCATTCCCAAAGCTTTTCCGGCAGAACAAACGACATAACCTTGAACTTTAAGAATAATCCTGCTCAAAATCAAGTGGTCTCTTTGCCGAAGATTACTTGGCTAAGCCCAAGAATGGAATTTACAAACAGTGAAACCAACAAGGTGATGTTGGATGTCACGGTGTCTAGCGCTGATGTGAAGACGATTAAAATATTGATTGGCGATGGGGCGAAAGTGAAGGGAGAAAAACAACTTGACTTAGTGACAGGTGTTAAAATTCATAGGATACAGCAACCCCTTACTTTACAAGACGGGAAAAATGTGGTTGAACTGGTAGTTGAAAATGGCAAAGGAGCAGTGGTAAGTAGCTGCAGAACTATTCTAATCGGAGTTGATGCCCTCACACAGGCGGTTGCGATTGACAGAAAGGATTATGTGCTGATGTTTGCGACTGACCAGTATGATAATTGGAGCGACTTGATAAATCCGATTGATGACTCCAGAAGCTTGGCCACAGTACTAAAGGACAAGTACGGATTTGAAGTTGAACTAGTTGAAAACCCTAACACCGAAGATGTTTTTGGGAAGTTGAGAGATTATGCCGAGAGGAAGTTTAAACCGCAAGACCAACTGATGATATTTTTTGCCGGCCATGGATATTTTGATGATACCTTTGGGGAAGGCTTTGTGGTTGGGAAAAACTCGTTGCTCGATGATAAAGCTAAGACGAGCTACATATCTCACAGTAGGCTTCGCCAAATCATCAATAACATTTCAGCCGAGCACATACTGTTGGCGATGGATGTCTGTTTCGGAGGAACATTTGACCCCGTAATTGCGAGCAACCGTGGAGAAGAAAATGACGCAACCGACAACGAATACCTGATAAGGAAGCTAGGGCAAAAGACCCGAAAATATCTGACATCTGGCGGTAAGGAGTACGTGAGTGACGGAATACCCGGCAAACACTCACCATTTACGCTACGTATTCTTCAGGCACTTGCTTCAGGCGGAGGCGAAGATCGAATATTGACTCTCTCTGAAATAAAATCTTATGTAGATAAACTAAAGCCCGAGCCTCGGTTGGGTGGCTTTGGCGATGATCGTAATGATAGCGATTTTGTTTTTGTCCTTAAAAACTAAACACATTTAATCAGTGAGAAATATTTTCCTGTTGCTGATTGCCACAAGTGCGATATGCGCCTCAGCCCAAGATTTTACGATTACAATGGTTGAACTGGAAGGGGATAAAGTCAATTTGTACTATGACCTTGCTGATTCAGTTAAGTCAAGGGCATACACAATTGCGTTATATTCTTCCAAAGATGATTTTGTCTCAAAGCTTGAGAAGGTATCAGGAGACATTGGTCTTGAAGTGAAGCCTGGAAATAATCGAAAAATTGTGTGGGATGCAAAGACAGAGCTTGGAACTTTATTTGAGGGGAAAATAGGACTTGAAGTGAGAGGCAGGGTTTACATTCCTTTCGTTCGCTTAGAGGGGTTGAACAGGATTTATAAACGAGGAAAAGGGTATCCGATCACATGGACAGGCGGAACGCAACAAAACATTTTGAATTTCGATTTGTACAAGGGGGATGAGAAAATATTTCCTTTTTCTAACATCGCTAACGTTGGCCAAACCACTATTGAGATACCCAACTCTGTAAAACCCGGCAAAGGGTATTATTTTAAGATAACAGACAATAAGAACAAAGATCAAATGGTCAACAGTCAGAAGTTCACAATCAAGAGAAAGACACCATTGCTTTTGAAGATGCTACCCATCTTAGCCGTTGGAGGTATCGCAACGACCCTTGGGGGCTCAAGCGAGAACGGGACCAAAGACATCCCTGAACCCCTACCTCCAACTGTAATCAAGTAACGACAAATTCCTACTTTCGCCACTCCGGCATTCTGCCCGGTGTGTAAGGCGCACCAGCCGCTTCCAGCTTTTGTTCTAATGATTTTATGTCGTTGTTGAAAACATTTTTCAATTCTTCAAATGCTACTTCAAATTCTTCTCCGGCAATGCGCAGCTGTTCCTTCATGGTGGTGGTGGGTTCACTCGTGCTGCCATATCCATCATATAAAGAACTGAACAACCTCGATGAAATAGAAGGAGGTGCATCGATGTTCAGTTGATCGGCTACCCGGTCGCCATTCATCTTCTTTTGCAGTGCACGTATCTTTTCTTCAATGCCCTGAATGTCTTTCACAAAATCTTGATTGGGCTTTGCCACGCTCATCACAGCAGCCCTCATATGCTTGGCGCGGTTGTTGGCATCGTTCAAAATAGCCGATGCACCCGCAATGCTTCGTTGTAACTCTGCAGCTTTGCGTTGCCACTCTACCAATGCAGGGCGATCCGCTGCAGGCAGCGTGGTGCCGGGCAGTACTTTTACCTCAAACTTTTCCGGACCCGCCAACTCCGTTACTATGCCATCAACCGATTTTGAAAGTGTAACAGTGTAATTCCCGGGGGCAACCAATTGCCCAACATCTTCTGATTGAAAGGGATTGTCGTTGGGGGAAGGGTTGACGTTGATAGGGTTGGCGCTGGGGTAACGGAAATCCCACACCAATCGGTTTACACCTTTTTTGGTTGCAGTCTTTAGTTTTCGAGTGATGTCTCCCTTTTCGTTTCGGATAGTGAACAACAAGTAAGGTGCTTCTTACTTTTCTTCTTCTTTCAAACTTTCTTAAGTTGTATTGA
>DHLV01000197.1 GCA_002405445.1 Flammeovirgaceae bacterium UBA4659
GACCCATCAAATCCATCGCTCAAAGGTTTGTCAAACATGAACCGTAATCGTTTGGTCAGACTTCCCGTAATAATCAATTATATAACTTTTTCTTGGCTAAAATGCTGACCAACAATTATGTTAACCATCTGGCGCCAGCCATTAGGCACATCCTTACAGGCGCCATCTGCGGGTTTCAGGCTTCGAAATATAGTTAGGGATTTAGCCCGCACAGCCATCGCACAGTTATTTAATTGGCCGTTATGCTAAATAGCTGCTTCCCGCGAAGCGCGGGACGCTCATCCGGGCCGTGCACACCACGTCCCATGCCGTTGGCTTGGCCCGCGGCTTGAGTGTCTATGTAGCGATGAAGTTTGTGTAAGAAAGTTTTTTGCCCACGCGCATGAATGCAGCCAAGCGCAAAGCATAAGTATTGCAGGCCGCGCAATTCCTGCACACAAAATCCTAAGCCAGCAATACACATGCTTTCTTGCCAACACTTTGAAGTCATCTTATAATTAACTTGTGTAAATAAGCTCACAGCCAGTCTTTTAATTTGCTCCGCTAAAGCTTCGCAGGAATTCAAAGGTGTTCGCACTTTGTGTTACGTACTTTTTGCCCCCGCCTTGCGGGATGAAACACTTGATGCAAAAAGTACCAAAAAAATCAAGGCCCAAAAATGCTTCCGCCCTCATGCCAACACACCGCCCCGCATTTGGCTCGGGCCAGCGCGTCCCGCCCCGGGCGGGATTACTTAACATAATTTTGGTTTCAGTAATTGAGTATCTGACTTTTAAAAGCGTATTCAGCCAGTTCAGTCAAGGTTTTACGATTAACGCTTATGCCATACTCGGCATGATTTAAGGCTGAATTTGAGAACAACTGATTAGGCGTTTGCCAAACGGTTGAAAGGAACGGATACTTCACGGGCTTCTGGCCATCAACGAACATCACCAGACCAATCAGGAGGTCTGGTCTGTGACCTTTCTCCAAATGATTATGCGGTATGAAAGAGGAGGTGGTTCGGTCAACACATATCTGCCTACACAGAACTTCCAACGCCCCTCCCCTTTTTACCTAATGCTTTGAAGTCTACCAATCATCATTTGAGCAGAGAAATAGATTGCGTCATGATCCGTACCTTTGCTCCCATGGCCGAAAAAAAAGATGTTAAAGAAGTTGTTATTCGTCAAGCCCTTTCCCTTTTCAATACAAATGGCTTCGTAAACGTTCGCCTACAGCAAATTGCAGACGCTGCTGAAATATCAGTGGGTCACATGGCATATCACTTCAAAAACAAAGAAGCAATACTCGCTGCAATTTACGCGCTGCTGAGTGAACGGCAGCGAATACACCTGACGGAGTTTAGAGTAGTACCGCTTTTTGAGGATATCGATCGGCAAATCAAAAGCACTTTTGAACTGCAACGCGATTTCATTTTCTTCTACCAAGATATGCTCGAAATTATGCGTGGCTTTCCATCTATACGAAGTGCCCATCAGCAACAAATCGTGTGGCATATACTTCAAATACAAACTATGATTGATTTTAATATGGCTCGTGGCGTGTTTTTGCCCCCCTCCTTTTCAGATCAATGTAAAAACACGGCTAGCCAGTATTGGTCAGCATCAGAATTTTGGTGTTACAGGCAGTCTGGGGCGGGGCATCCCTTAACCAACTTTAGCGAATTCAGAAAAATTGTATGGTCAGTTTTAATTCCTTTGTTAACCCATGTGGGGGTGTTAGAATTTAACCAACTGCCAGCCTTGCATGTACGCTGAATTGGTTTCTAAAAAACTAAAACGTTTACTTGTTTCAAAATGGAAGGAAGCTACGAATTCTCAATGGATGAAAAGAGTTATGCAGAGTTGCTCGCTATGCTTAACAATTTACATTTAACGGAAAAAAGCGGAGCAGACCATGATTTGCGCTTTATATATGAGGATTGGTGGCTAGGAGATACAGCAGTCATTGAAAATCTCTCTCTAGTACAAGGAGCTTGGGAAATCCGATTGCTTTTTGCGCACCACAAACATCCTATGAAATTTTTGCAGCGCTGCATTGTGTCTTATTCATCCAAGCAAAAGGCTGAACTCACCGCTTTTTATATGCGAAGACTTGCCGCCAAAGACCAGCGGGGAACATTAACCGTCAACATCAACGACTTTACTATATCGGTGAATTAACACATGGAGAATCCCGGTACCAAACAACGAATCATAGAGGCAGCCATTTCTCTTTTTAATACAAATGGGATTGCCAACGTGCGCTTAACGCAAATATCAGATGAAGTGGGTATCAGCGTGGGCAATCTTGCTTATCACTATAAGAATAAAGAAGCTATCGTAGAAGCCGTCTATGCACAATTGATTGAAGAGTTTGCGGAGGTGTTGAGTGAATACCTCACAGATTCTTCGCTCCTTGATTTTGATAAACAAATTTCATCATATTACTCATTTTTTAAACACAACCGATTTTATCTATTTAATATATTTGAAATCGAGCGAAGCTACCCCACTATTCACAGCAGATGGCAGAGGTACATTTCCAAAATGATTGTACAATTACGAAAGCGCCTAGACTACTTAGTCGATTCGGGTAGTCTGGAAAAGGAAAAAGCAGATGGAGATTTTGATTTGTTTGCACAATCGATTTGGATTACTATCACATTCTGGATTCCGCAGCAAGTTATTCGTGGCAAGACACACCGACACGAAATGTACAGGAAAGCCGTTTGGGCGCTTATTGTCCCTCAACTCACTTCAAAGGGAAAAGAAGAATACGATTTGTTAATACGACCCTTAATAGGACAATCTTAAGACTAAACAAATTGTTTAGAATCATTATAATTAGAAATTATTTTCTAATTTTTTAGAAAATAATTTCTATTTATCATTTTCATCTCATATTTTTAGGAAATCGATTGCGCTCCAAACAATAGTTGGTCATCAGTCGAAAACTACTTTAACCTTAAACCACTTCTCACTTTATGGCAAATGTACTTTGGCTTCAAGGAGGTGCGTGTAGCGGCAATACCATGTCGTTTCTCAATGCGCAAGAACCTACCGTTGTAGAATTGATTACCGATTTTGGTGTCAACATTCTGTGGCATCCGTCTATTGGATTAGAGATAGGCGAACAAGTAACCGACTTGATGAATGACATCATCAAGGGAAAGGTGCAGATGGACATTTTGGTGTATGAAGGCTCTATCATCCAAGGCCCCAATGGAAAAGGTACCATGAACTACTTTTGTGAAAAGCCCATGCAAGAATGGGTTAAAGACCTTTCTAAAGTAGCAGGATTTGTGGTGGCTATTGGAGATTGTGCTACCTGGGGAGGTATTCCTGCGGTAGCTCCTAATCCTAGTGAATCAACTGGTATGCAATTTTTAAAGAAGGCAAAAGGTGGCTTCTTAGGCGCTGATTATAAATCGAAAGGCGGTCTGCCGGTCATTAATATTCCTGGCTGCCCTGCTCACCCCGATTGGATTACTCAAATTTTAGTGGCCATTTCCACTGGCCGTATTAAAGATGTTTTGTTGGATGACTACCACAGACCGAAGACTTTCTTCACAGATTTTGTACAAACCGGTTGCCCCAATGTTATCAATTTTGCCAACAAGGTAGATGGTGGTTTTGGCAAACGAGGCGGTTGTCTCTTTTATGAAGTCGGATGCCGTGGCCCAATGACACGCGCGAGTTGCAATAAGATATTGTGGAATCGGCAATCCAGTAAAACTCGTGCCAACCACCCTTGCTTAGGTTGTACAGAGCCGGGTTTCCCTCACCACGACTTAAAAAAGGGAAGCGTATTTAAGACATTGAAGTATCTTGGATTCTTACCTCAAGATGTTCCTGCAGGAAATTCCAAAATAGGATACTACACTCGTGCAGGATTTGAAAAAGTAATGGGCGGTGCAGAGAAATTACTGGGCGTTGATCAAGCTACGAGAGAAACTTCTAAATAATAAACCTAAGCAATAAGATACTTATGTCAACAGTTAAAGAATTAAACATTTCTCCAGTCGGCCGTGTAGAGGGCGACTTGGACGTGAAAGTATACATGGAAAATGGCGTAGTCACCCGTGCACACACACAAGCAGCGATGTTCCGTGGGTTTGAAAAAATCATGGAAGGCAAAGATCCTCAATCAGGATTAATTGTGACGCCACGTATTTGCGGAATCTGCGGAGGTTCGCATTTGTATTGTGCTTCCTCAGCTTTGGATACGGCCTGGAAAACAACCCTTCCGCCAAACGCATTATTGTTGAGGGCGATTGGTCAAGCTACCGAAACCATCCAAAGTATCCCTCGGTGGTTCTATGCCATCTTTGCTACGGACATGGCAAACAAAAAATTTGCTAATAAAAAACTATATGCAGAAGTGGTAAAACGCTTTGCCGCCTATGTGGGTACTTCCTTTCAAAGTGGTGTAACAGCCAGTGGCCGACCAGTTGAAGTATACGCACTCTTTGGTGGACAATGGCCACACTCAAGCTATATGGTGCCTGGTGGTGTAATGTGTGCCCCAACCTTAAAGGATATCACACGAGCACACGCCATCATGAACCAATTCAGAAATGACTGGCTTGAGACAACATGGCTTGGTTGCTCTATTGAACGTTACTTGAAAGTAAAGTCATGGGATGATTTAATGGCATGGGTTGAAGAAAACGAGCAACAGCGCAATAGCGATTTAGGATTGTTCATCCGTGCGAGCTTAGAATTCGGGTTAGATAAATTTGGCCAAGGTGTGGGCAAATACCTAGCTATGGGTACCTATTTACATAAGGACCGATACAATAAACCAACGGTTGAAAGCCGTAACCAAGCCCTCATCTCTTCGAGTGGTTTTTATGATGGAAAAAATTACCATGCTTTCGATCACATGGAGGTGATGGAGCATGTGAAGCATACGTGGTTTACAGATCAAAAGCCCGACCACCCTTGGAACGAGCCACTGCCAACCCCCGTAGAGTCGCAAAATTTGATTAACTCTAACTTTGACGGTAAGTATAGCTGGGCAAAAGCTCCGCGCTATAAAGGATATTCAGCCGAGGCTGGCCCTCTTGCAAGAGTGATTATGAATGCAAATCCAAATAACATGGAGCATCAGATTAGAGATCCATTATTTGGCGACATTATTCAAAAAATGGGGCCTAGCGTATTTACGCGCACGCTGGCACGGGTGCACGAAGCTCCTCGTCTGTATGAATTCATTAACCAATGGCTCGGTCAGATTGATTTGGATGGTGAGTTTTACATCAAACCAGAGGAGCGCGATGGGCAGGGATTTGGTGCTACGGAAGCCGCCCGCGGTGCATTGGCACATTGGATCGACATTAAAGATGGGGTAATCAAAAATTATCAAGTCATTGCCCCTACTACTTGGAATGTTGGTCCTAACGATGATGAAGGAAAGTCAGGGCCAATTGAGGCGGCACTGGAAGGCACTGAAATCGAAGATGCACATGACCCTGTAGAAGTAGGCATGGTAGCACGTTCATTTGACTCTTGCCTCGTGTGTACAGTACATGCCCACGATGAAAAGAGTGGTGAGCAACTTGCTAAATTCAAATTGTAGAAAGATTATTAGTCATTCAAATACCCGCTTGAAATCGAGCGGGTATTTTTTTATTTTCACACATGGGAAAAAAAACAGCGATCATGGGTTTTGGCAATCCCGTACGAAGCGATGACGCCATCGGCATTTATGTAATCGAAAAACTTAGGAAGGAAATCGTAGACCAATCCGATGTCACCCTTTTGGATATGGGCACTTCTGCTTTTGAAGTACTTTTCAAACTAAAAGGACATGAAAGAATTATTTTGGTGGATGCTGTAGTCAATACGGGGGAGGCTATCGGTACATTGTACAAAGTACCCGCAGAGGAAATCCGCAGAACTCCCATTGATGACCCCATGGTATTTTTGCACAGCATCAAATGGGACCAAGCTCTTTCTTACGCCAAAAAAATATTGCAACATGAATACCCAGAAGATATTGTAGTTTATCTTATTGCCGTAGACAACACGCGGTTGGAAATTGAATTGAGCGAAGCCGCACAACAAGCTGGCGATAAAGTGATTGCACTAATCAAAGAAGATTTGGCCGCATGAGCGTACTGGATTTAAAATCGCAGCACATTATTGTTTATCAACCATTGGCAGAAAAACTGTTAGCGGGGGAAACACATGTTCTTTTAAAATACGATACCACAGAAAAGGTGTTACTGATGGCGCCTGCCAGTAGAAATGAATTTAAGGTGGCTCACAAGGCAGCTCAGCACATCCTCAAAGAAAGAAATTTGAAGGGAGACAAATCCATTTCAATACACGAAATTCTGATTGATCACGAGCTTGACGACAATGACAGAGTGCTTTCATTCTTTGAACAAGAAGGTGTAATTAAAATCAACTTATGATATCCATTTACACCACCAATAGTTTTGAATCTGCTATAAAAAATGCAATTTCTGCGGAACCCAGATTGGATGAATTGGTGGCAATTAAGAATATTTCTGAGGACGAGCCAACCGCATCAGCAAATGATATCATTATAGATGACCGAGGCATCGTATTTACAATTGATTGGCACAATGTTTCGCCTCCTATTTTGCTGACACAACCCTTGTCTTATCATGCAGCTACTTTGCTGGGATTGATTTTTGCACGATTGGGTAATTACGAAAGAGCTTATACTTTATTAGCCCATGAACCATTCCTGTTGCAAGAGATAGATATGCAAGTTCGGCTAGCTCAAAATGTTGAATTTGAATTTATACCTGCGGCAAATGATTATCGCTCTGCACACAATGCCGCGGTCATAGCCCATTATGGTGAAGTGGCAAATCCGATTGCATTTGAGGAAATCCGCCACAGCTACTACAGTGCTATGGCCACAGCGCCAAACGATGAACTGAAAGCCTTTACTGCTAAACACTACGCTACGCTTCTTGCAGACACAGGCGATGTTAAAAATGCAGAGCTTATCATTTTAGAAGCGGCTAAATATGCCCTCACTGAAAAGGCACGCGTTGAACTCAAAGCACTGCTAAGTTCCATTTGGTTGGGTCGTTTGGTGGTTCCCTACGATGAGCAATTAATGACACAACTCAAGGAATTGCTTTGGGAATGCCTTACCTATTACGAAAAGAACAACCGCCCTTTGCAAGCTGCGCTTATTCTGATGGACGCTTCTCAGGTGGCTAACTTCAATGATAGTTTTTCAGAGGCATTGGGCTACATCAGCAAGGCCGTTGACTTACTTCGTAAGGAAGAGCAACCTGAACTGCTCGCACAGGCACAGATGCGCAAGGGCACATTACTCTACACGTGGGCGCAACAAGGAAATATTCAATTCTATAAAGGGGCGATGGAGGCATTGCAAGAAGCAGCAAAAGTTTTCACGCGTGAAGCCGCCCCGCAGCAATTTGCCGAAATACAACACCTACTTGGAATCATCTATTCTGAAATACCAGACGAAGCAAAAAAGAAAGGTGTGTGGGCAGCCGTCTCGTCTTCCTCATTTAAAGAGGCGCTTAACTTTTTTACTAAAGAGCAGTATCCGTATGAATACGCCACCATTTGCAACCACTATGCGAATGCATATATCAAATATCCGGCTTCGCGCAATTCAGACAACGTAGCAAAAGCATTGGAAATGTTTAATGAGGCATTGGAAATCCGAACAGCAGACCGGTACCCGATTGAGCGTACTTTAACGTTGCTCAATTATGTGGAAGCAAGCTGGTATGCAGATAATGGTCAAGATGAATTCAACGAGGTGCGTTTCAATGACATGACTGCGAAGCTGCTGGAAATCGAGGCTTTGTCTAAAGACCCAAACATATTAAAAGAAGTAGCTGAACAACGCTCGCGATTGCAAGGCTTAAAGGCGTTGATGTAGAATTGGCCATCACCCTAAAATGCCACTCCAAAAAAATAACACTTTTTAGAAAATGTTTTCTAATTATTTAATTTGCAATCTCTTACGCATTTGATAGGTTTATTCCTTTAACAACAAGTGCCTTTGTAGCCAATTGTTTTTATGCACGAGATTTCATTAGTCAGAAATATTTTTAGAACCATCGAAGAGCAGTTTCCCGACTCATCACCAGAAAGTATAAAATGTATTTACTTGCGGGCGGGAGAACTTTCGAACGTTCAACCTATTTTGATGCAAAATGCTTTTGATGCGGTTATACAAGACGACCTACGCTATCGAAACGTAAAGCTGGACGTAGAAGTCACTCCCATTCTTATTCATTGCGAAATCTGCGACAAGACTTCGCAAGTGAAACATTACAAATTTATCTGCGAATGCGGGCGGCCTACCAAAAATGTAATTCAGGGAGATGAATTGCTGATCACTAAAGTTGAATTTCTTAACAAAGAATAATTGAACAATACCATGATACCGATAAAACCCAAATCGAACCGCGCTCCAGTGGGCAATATTCCTTGTGATAACACGACCTTGAATTTATTGAAAGCAAATGATTTTGTGGCCAAAGCCATCCGCGATCGGTTACCCGATATGCTAATCGTAAATGTATGTTCTTCGCCCGGCAGTGGCAAAACCACGTTGATGCAAGAAACTGGCAAGCGTTTGAATGGTAGAGTTAATATGGCCGTATTGGTCGGTGACCCCGAAACGGAGCGCGATGCCGTCCGTATGCGCGATGTGGGCATCAATGCGTTACAAATAGTTACAGGTGGCATGTGCCATATTGAAGCACAAATGATTTTGCAGGCGTTAGACCACATTGATTTAAAGGACGTAGATTTATTGTTTATCGAAAATGTTGGCAACTTGGTTTGCCCCGCGGCTTTCGACCTGGGTGAAGATTTTCGCGTAACCGTACTTGCCTCCACCGAGGGTGACGACAAGCCGAAAAAGTATCCACGGATGTTTCACACCAGCGAGTTACTATTAGTTTCAAAATCAGACTTGCTCCCCTACGTGCCTTTTTCGGTGGAAGCCGTTACCAAAGATGCCCGTGATGTGAATCCTGACATTGAAGTAATGACAATATCAAGCATCAAAGGTGAAGGTTTAGATGCATGGTGTGAGTGGCTATTAGATCGGGTAACCCAGAAAAAGAAAAGTAGAGCAGGAGAAACTGAACTAATCAAGAAGTCTATTATTCTTTAAAATGACTTACCAGATAAACATCTCGGGAATTGTGCAAGGCGTTGGCTTTCGCCCGATGGTGTATGCGGTCGCAAAAGCAAATGAAATTAATGGCACCGTTTCAAACTCAGCCGAGGGTGTGTTGATACAGTTCAATGCAGAGGAAAAGAAGGCTCAGCAGTTTTACAAATCGATTCTTAGTAATCTACCTGGCAATAGCAAAGTAACGCACCATCAGCTAGCGGAGATAAAAAATCAGACATTCAGAACTTTCAGTATTGTTGAATCAACAAACTCGGCAACTACCAGCGTGATGCTCTCACCTGACTTTGCTATGTGCGCTCAATGCCGAGAAGAGTTACATAATCCATCCAACAGAAGATACCACTATCCTTTTATAACCTGCACAGAGTGTGGTCCCAGGTATTCTATCATTCAAGGCCTCCCCTACGATCGCGTCAACACTGCGATGAGTGATTTTGAGATGTGCGAAGGGTGTACCGCGGAATATTCGGCAACCAGCGACCGTAGATTTTATTCACAAACCAACTCGTGCGGCACGTGTGGAATCGAACTGCGACTTCATCTATCGAGCGGTGTTATTGAATCCCAAACGGAAATCTTAGACAGCGTCAATCAGCTCCTGCTTCATGGAAAAACAGTAGCGGTAAAAGGAGTAGGTGGATACTTATTGCTGTGCGATGCCACCAATAAAGAGGCTGTTGGCCAACTTCGCAAACGCAAACACAGACCGACAAAACCTTTTGCTGTTCTTTATCCAACTCTTTTACATATTCAAGAAGATTTTAGCCTTGGCAAAGAGGAAGCAGACGCGCTACAAAATGTTGAAGCACCTATCGTTATCGTTTCATTGAAGTCGAATTCCACTACGGAAATTCAGACAGAGTTGATTGCTCCTGGGCTTCAATCAGTTGGTGTGATGCTTCCGTATGCTCCGTTGTTAGAACTACTTGTCTTTCAATTTCAAAAACCACTGGTCGCCACAAGTGCCAATATCAGCAATTCGCCTATTGTTTATCAAGATGACGAGGCGGTTGAATCATTGTTTGCTGTAGCCGATGCCGTGCTTGTTCATAATCGCGAGATCGTGATTCCGCAAGACGATTCTGTTGTACGCTTCACTAGTAAAGGTACAAGAATTGTTATGCGGAGAGCGCGAGGCATGTCCCCCGCTTACTTAGGGCCTAACCCAACAGAAGAAAATATTCTGGCAATGGGTGCGCAGTTGAAAAGCACCATCGCCTTACAGCACGCTTGCAAGACTTACTTATCGCAATACATTGGCGATCTCGAAAGTGCAGATACTGAAAAAAGTTACCAAACGATTCTAAAGCACCTCTTAGCGGTAACAGGTGCCGAGCCAAAACTAATCGTTACTGACTTACATCCAGATTACACCTCTACACGGCTGGGGCAGCAGCAGGCATCTTCGTTGAATGTTTCCGTGAAACCAGTGCAGCATCATGAAGCGCATTTGGCTGCGGTACTTTCGGAAAATGATGTATTAAAAAGTGATGTTTCTGTGTTGGGAGTGGTGTGGGACGGCACCGGCCTGGGAGGTGATAACAACCATTGGGGTGGGGAGTTTTTCAAATGGCACGAGCAAGAGCTATCACGCATTTCACACGTGAATTACTTTCCCATGCTATTGGGCGATAAGATGGCTCGCGAGCCGCGGCTGTCTGCGCTGGCTACCGCTCCTACTGAACATATTCACTTACTTAGAAGCAAATTCACTGCGCAAGAATGGAAGATTTATGTTTCCGCGTTGCAAACAGAATCAACAAAAACCAGCAGCATGGGTCGTTTGTTCGATGCGGTAGCAGCATGGTGTGGCCTCTGCGACAAAGGCAACTATGAAGGAGAAGCGGCACTGCTACTTGAGGAAGCGGCAAGAGGCTTTATTCGATCACAAGGACCCGGCTATTTTCAGTCGTATCAAATTCAACATCGGGGCAAAACAATCGAGACCTCCTCTCTAATCAATCAAATAGTAGACGATGTTCAACGGGAAATTGACTTGGGTGAAATAGCCGCTCAATTTCATTGCACATTGGTAAATCTGATCAGAATAGTGGCCAAACAAAATCAGTTTAAATCAATTGCGTTTAGTGGTGGTGTTTTTCAAAATGTCTTGTTGGTAGAACTGATTGAAAACCATTTATCGGATGATTTCAAATTGTTTTTTCACAAGCAGCTCTCACCCAACGATGAGTGTATCTCTTTTGGTCAATTAGCACACGCTCAAATAATTTCAAGTTCATTAACTCATAATTCCAATTCAAATGTGTTTAGCAATACCTGGTAAAATCAAGTCGATCGAAAGTATGTACAATGGCACCGTGCAGATGGCAAAAATTTTGTTTGGTGGAATCACCAAAGAAGCAAGTCTCGAAATGGTGCCCGATGCTAAAGTCGGTGACTATGTACTCGTACATGTAGGTGTGGCGATCAGCAAAGTCAACGAAGACGAGGCACAAAAAATATTCAGCTACCTGCGCGAAGCAGGTGAGTTGGACGAGTTGATCGGATAGCAAATTGCTTTTGATCAATAAAAAAAATAAACGGTAAATTCTACACATGAAATCGCCATTAACATGCTCTACATATAACGGTAAGGAAATTTCAGCGATTCCACGTGGCGACTAAAGAACAATTATTAACACATGAAATATCTCAGCGAATACAGAAGTCCGGAACTAGTTTACTACTTTTTGAAGGAAATTAAGCGAACCGTAACAAAGCCGTGGGTGATCATGGAAGTGTGCGGTGGACAGACGCACAGCCTTGTCAAGAATGGTCTGCTTACGATGTTGCCCGAACAAGTGCGCATGGTACATGGACCCGGTTGCCCTGTTTGCGTAACACCTCTCAATCTTATCGACAAAGCAGTATTTCTTGCCGAAGAGAAGAAAGTAATTCTTTGTTCGTTTGGCGACATGATTCGTGTACCCGGTTCAAAAAAGAGTCTGTTAGATGCGAAAGCAAACGGTGCAGACATTCGCATTCTTTATTCGCCTTTGGAAGCGGTAAAAATTGCTTCAGAAAATCCTGATAAGGAAGTTGTTTTTTTTGCTGTTGGATTTGAGACCACAGCACCTGCCAATTTGCTCTCGGTGATCCATGCCAAGCGCCAAGGTCTAAAAAATTACTCCATACTCACCTCACATGTGTTGGTGCCACCAGCTATGGAAGCCATTGTCAATGATGACGAAAACATCGTACAGGGATTTTTAGCTGCCGGCCATGTTTGCACTATTATGGGTTTGAGTGAATACTACCCAATTGTAGAGAAACACAAAATGCCGATGGTAGTAACAGGTTTTGAGCCAGTCGATTTACTCCAGGGAATCTCTATGCTCGTTTCACAATTAGAAAAGGGGGAGTTTAAATTAGAGAATCAATATAGCCGGGTGGTAGAGGAAGAAGGCAACCCTGCAGCGCGCAAAGTAATCAATGATGTGTTTGAGTCATCCGATCGCGAATGGCGCGGCATAGGCACGATTCCCGGAAGTGGATTTGAATTGCGCGAAGATTTCTCGGCATACGATGCGAATAAAAAATTTCAAGTCAACATTGCCAAAGCGGAGGAGAATAAAGATTGTATTGCAGGGCAAGTACTGCGTGGCCAAAAGAAACCGCATGAATGCAGTCAGTTTGGAAAGCGCTGTACACCTTCCAATCCATTGGGTGCTCCCATGGTTTCATCAGAAGGCGCGTGTGCCGCCTATTATCATTATTCGAATGTTGGTCAAAATGAATTATTAAACGCATGAGTGTGAAGAAAACGGTATCCACTATTTTTTTGGTTGTATTTTTTGCATTAGTACAGGCGCATGAATATTGGATTATGCCTACCCGCTTCTTATTTGAGAAGGACGAAAGTGTCTCATTAACTGCCATGGTGGGCGAAAACTATGAAGGCTACGCTTGGGGAGGTGGAGGTCGAAGTCTCACCAGTTTCAAACACTTTACTTCTGGTGGTATGACTGACGAGTTTAACTCAATTAAGCAGGACACGGGCAAAGTTTATATTGAACCGTTGAAACTTACACAAGAAGGTACTCACTTGTTAGCCTTTACAACTAATAGCCAGTACCTGACACTAGAACCCGATAAATTTACCGATTACTTGAAAGAAGACCTCCTAGAAGAGGTAGTAGCCTATCGCACAAAAAATGGCGAGTCAAATTTAAAGAGCAGGGAGTTATACAGGAGGTGTGCAAAAGTATTGTTGCAAGTCGGAAAGAAGACGGATATCTCCTTTCAAGCGAAGACGGATTTAGTGCTTGACATCAAGCCACTAAAAAATCCGTACGAGTACAAATTCGGAGATAAGCCAAGTTTTCAAATCTACTATGAAGGTAAGCCCTATATTAATGCTTTGGTAAGATGCTGGCATCGCGTAAATAATAAAACCGATATGCAAATGCAGCGAACGGATAGAAACGGGTTAGCTACCTTTAATCTTGAGGGTGAAGGCAACTACATGATTAGTGTTGTAAAAATGGATAGACTTAAAGATACCAAACAAGCCGATTGGCAAAGCACTTGGGGCAGTCTGGTCTTTGGCGTAAAATTCTGATGAGCGACCCCAAAATAAAAATGAACCTTAGTTGCCCGATGCCGCAACTGGATTTTGACGTCATAACGTTAGGACATGGCAGCGGTGGAACGCTAACACAAAAGCTTTTAGATAGCGGAGTATTTACCGTGTTATCTAATCCTTTCTTAGACCAGCGGCATGATGGCGCCATGTTCACCATACCGGGGCGCATAGCTTTTAGTTCAGACAGTTACGTAATCTCTCCTATTTTTTTTCCGGGAGGGAACATTGGAGAATTAGCCATCAATGGCACGGTGAATGACTTGGCCATGTGCGGAGCAATCCCAAAATATTTGTCATTGTCATTTATCATTGAAGAAGGCTTAACGATGGTGGAGTTTTGGGAAATCATCAACAGCATCAAGTCAGCATGCGACAGCGCGGGCGTACTTGTAGTAACCGGTGATACCAAAGTGGTGGAGCGCGGAAAAGGAGACAAGATATTTATCAATACAAGCGGCATTGGAGAAGTCCATTCGCAGGCAAACATTTCAACATCGCGAATTATTCCGGGCGATCGAGTAATTGTGAGTAATCAAATCGCGACACATGGCATGTCCATCATGTCGGTACGGAAAGGCCTTGAGTTTGAGTCCACAATGAAAAGTGATACACGGCCTCTCAATCACGTTGTAAAAAAACTTATCGAAAGATTTGGCGAAGATGTTCATTTTCTTCGCGACCCCACACGCGGTGGCGTGGCTTCAGTACTAAATGAAATCGCCACCGATTCAAAATTGGGCATTGACATTTTTCAAAAGGACATTCCAATAGACGATGCTGTGGCTGGCGCGTGTGAGATGCTTGGACTTGACTCTTTGTATGTGGCCAATGAGGGAGTCTTCATTGCTATTGTTGATGAGCGAGTAGCCGATGAGGTCGTATCATTGCTTCGGGAGCAGGATGAAACAACCGAAGCCGCCACGATCGGAAATGTGACTGCCGCACATGCAAGACAGGTAATATTAACTAGTTCTATAGGCGGGAGAAGAGTAGTCAATCGATTGACGGGAGAACAACTTCCAAGAATATGCTAAGCACCCAATCAGAAATTATATCGCCCGTTTATCCGGTAAAAGGTAAGCACTTGTTTAAAGGAGATGCGGGCAATCCTTTTTTAGCGCCACGTGGAGTTGTCATTTGTCACAACAAGTTAATCGTTTCAGATACTGGGCAGAACCGGGTATTCATCTGGAATGAAATTTCGCGAGATGAATATCAAATTCCTGATGTTGTACTGGGGCAAGATGTGAGTGCGGGAACAGGCAGAAACAATGGCAACAAAGTAACGGCCTCCTCACTTCAATACCCTTCTGGTGTCTGGAGCGATGGGAAACGATTGGTAATAGCCGATGCCTGGAATCATCGTGTTTTAATCTGGCATAGCTTTCCTACGCAGCACGGCCAGCCTGCAGATGTCGTGGTGGGTCAACCCGACTTTGAGAGCAATGAACCTAACGTAGCGGGACTCGGTAAGCCACCCACCGCTCAGTCGCTTTATTGGTGCTATGGTGTTTGGGTTCATCGTGAAAAACTTTTTGTGGCCGATACCGGTAATAGAAGAGTGTTAGTTTATAATTCAATACCGAGTAAAAATTACAGCTTGGCGGATCGTGTCATTGGCGCGCCTAACTTCATTGAAAAAGATTATGATCCACAATCCGCGATCTGGCCTTACTCAATAAAAATGAGCAAGCAAGGTGAGGTAGCGATCACAGATACACAGTATTTTCGTGTATTGTATTGGCCAAGTCTTGAAGCCGCCTTATCCGGTTCTGCAGAAATAGTTTTTGGTCAACCTGATTTACAAAGCAACGGTCAAAATCAATATTTGCTAAAGCCAGCGGGACACACCTTGAATTGGTGCTATGACTGTATGTTTTACAAGGGCGGAATCTGGATAGTCGATACAGGCAATAGCCGTTTGGTGTGGCATCCTTGCATACCGAAAGATTCCAACTCAAGGGCAAGTCAGTTGATTGGCCACGATGATTTTACCACTGGAAGTGAAAACATGGAAACTGTACGCACAACCGAAAATTCTTTGTATTGGCCTTTTGCGATTTCTATCGAAGGTGACGAGATGGCCGTTGCCGATACCGGAAACCATCGAATAATTTTATATCAACTGGCATGACGCAGCTACTTCCTATTTTGTTTGCAGCCGTAGTAGGATTTGGCCATGCCTTTGAAGCAGACCATTTAGTAGCGGTAAGCAACATCGTTACCAAAAGAAGCAAACTGAAATTGGCCATGAGAGACGGCATATACTGGGGTCTTGGCCACACATCAACTGTTTTACTTATTGGTATTGCCATGATGGTAGGGAAATTGATGATTGACGAAAATATTTTTCGCTACCTGGAAGCGGGTGTTGGAGTTATGTTGATTTTAATTGGCCTGTATAGGCTACTGCCACTTTTTAAGTATAAAACGGAGAATCATCACACTCATCATGTAAATGATAAAAATCATCACCATGTGGCTTATGGAATAGGTGCCGTTCACGGCTTGGCAGGCAGCGGAGTGATGGTTTTATTGGTGATGACTGAAGTTAAAGAAACCTTACCAAGTTTACTTTACCTGCTGATTTTCGGATTGGGTTCTGTAGTAGGCATGTTAGTGGCTTCGGGCTTGTTTAGCTTGCCATTTTCAAAATTTTTTATAAAAAATAGAAAAGTTCAACTGGGACTAATTGTTTTATCGTCAATACTCTGTCTTTTTTTTGGAAGTAAAATTGTTTACGCTAACATCATCGGTTAATGGATCAGTCTGTGTCACCTTCAGGAAAAGAGTTGCTTTTACGTGCCTTGCAGGATAGAGGCATTGCCGTGCTCCGCCAAGAAGAAAATAAAGTCTTTGTGGAAAATGACTATTGCGTGGAAGTCGAGGGGAAAAATCTCTTCAAGCTTAGTCAAGAGGGCTACATAATCGCTCCGTATGATGACTTAAACGAGTTGTGTCAAATGATCAAAATGGGATAGTGGAGAAGAAAGAACTTTATGTAGTGGGCCTTTCCAGCAGCGTGTCGCAAGAGGGAAAAAATTATGCCCTTATTTTGCAAGAAGTGAAAGGAGAACGCAAAATAACAATCCTCGTTGGCAGTACTGAGGGGCAATCCATTGCGTTGGTGTTGGAAAAACTAAAAACTATCAGACCAATCACGCATGACCTTTTTAAGAATACCATCGAAGCCTTGGGCGGTACTTTGGAATATATATTGATTAAATCAATTGAAAATGGTATCTTCTTTGCTACTATGGCTATCCGCAATACACAACAACAACGACTTGAAATTGATGCACGCCCCTCTGATGCCATTGCACTGGCGGTTCGATTTGGTGTCCCGATTTATGCGACTGATTTTGTCATAAATGAAGCAGCAATCATTGAGGGCACAAACAAACTCATACTAAAAAAGGGTTCGTTTGCAGAGTACACATTGGATGAGCTAGAGGAGCTTTTGGCAAGCATACTAGCAAAAGAAGATTATGAAAGTGCCGCACGTGTTAGAGATGTAATAGAGCGGAGGAAACTGTTAAGCTAATTACTAGGGGGTGCGTTTAGAAGCATATGCTTATGCTCTGAGCGCAGCAGCCACACACATTGTGCAGGCCGCACATCCCTCCCACTTCCAAAGCCTGCCCAAATGTTTCATCCCGTTTTGCGGGAGAGTGTCGCTCTTGCCCTCGTTGGTGTTCTTCA
>DHLV01000230.1 GCA_002405445.1 Flammeovirgaceae bacterium UBA4659
CTAGACACAAAAGATGGATTAGTGGTAAGAAACGAAAAGTAAAAGCATGAACCGAAAACAAGCGCTCAAGAAAATGGCAGGCGCGGTAGTTGCACTTACTGCCTTGCCCCAAATCGCGAAGTCAATGGAAGCATTACCGGAAGCGATGAAAGGAAAAATCAATCACTCCGTTTGCCAATGGTGCTATAGCGACATTCCATTGGACGAGTTGTGCGCTGCGGCCAAAAGAATGGGGATCAAATCTATTGACTTGCTGAATTCTACCCAATGGGCAACTGCAGCCAAGTATGGATTAACATGCGCGATGGCTTATGCCAATGATTGGGGACTGCAACGCGGCTTTAACAATCCGGCATTCCACGAACAGCTATTGAAAGACTATTCTGCGAACATCCCCAAAGCAGCAGAAGCCGGCTTGAAAAATGTAATCTGTTTTAGTGGTAACGCCAACGGCCTGACTTACGAACAAGGGTTAGAAAATTGTGCGCGTGGTTTAGAACCGGTAATGAAAGTAGCGGAAAAGTATAACATGCTCGTGAGTATGGAGCTGCTCAACAGTAAAGTAGACCATAAAGATTATCAATGCGACCGCACGGATTGGGGCGTAAAACTTTGCGAAAAATTGGGCTCTCCGAATTTCAAGTTGCTGTACGATATTTATCACATGCAAATCATGGAAGGTGATGTGATTGCCACTATTCGTAAAAACATCAGGTACATTTCTCACTTCCATACAGGTGGGGTGCCAGGCCGCCACGAGATTGACGATTCGCAAGAGCTGTATTACCCAGCGATCATGCAGGCAATAGTAGACACCGGTTTTAAGGGATTTGTGGCCCAGGAATTTATTCCGGCAAAAACGGACAAGTTGAAATCATTGAAAAACGCTGTGGCCATTTGTGATGTGTAGGAACACGCGGCCTACCATTCAGTTTTGAATCAATCGTACCCGTGCGTCATCTGCTCTCACATCTACCTTAGCAGTTCCATTGGCCAACTCAAAGCGGCTGCGATCTTCTGTTTCTTGCACCCGCTTAAAGTTGCCCTCAGCAGTCACCCGTCTGTCACCATGGCGTACGTCAAAGGTTCCACCGCCATTCAACACCGTGAAACTGACCAATCCGTCACCAGCGTTAATGTAGTACCTGCCTTCGTTAGCAATAGAAGTCGCAACTTTAATGTTACCATCGCTCATACGGACGTCTACGTGAGTAAAATTGCCGTTGGTGATCCCAACGGATCCGTCAACGGCATTCACTTCCACCTTTCCGGCACCACCATCCATGGATAGGTCACCGTCTTCCATATCAAAGCTAAATTCGTTTCCAGAGCAGCCCACCAATTCCACATCTGCATCTTCAACGTTTACGGCAATACTGCCATCTACATGATGAATCAAGATTTCGCCATCATCCCCTTTGATCTCCACGCTTGCGGTTTTTGGTAACTCGATATCGATCGTGTGTTTTTGGTTGATGTAACCAAAAAACAAAAATGTAGACGCATCGCTCAGCCTTTCTTCCACCAATAGATCACCATTTAGTTCCTGAACGTCCACATAAAACTCGTCTCTATTATTAATCCACAAGCCTTTGCCGGTGACTTCACGATATATCTTCACATGTGCGTTTGTACGGTTGGTACCTTTGATCGAAACGTTGGCATCAGAACACCTGAGGGTCAACTTACCGGTAGGTGAAAGGTTAAACTCCTTATTAACCTTGTAGGGTCCTGCCTTTTGCTGGGCAACAGCGGTTGCAAAAATCAAGAACAATGAGGCGCATGCAATGAATCTTTTCATAAATGGTATTATTGGATTGTTGGTTAGACGGAGGTGGGCGGATGAAGGTTGCACCCTGATCATTAAATGAAGTGAACTGACAAAAAGATGTAATCAACCGTAAACCAATAGACAAAAATCGTCAGAGCCCTTCGATCAAGCGCACATAAAGATTGGTAAGCTTTGCTTCTGCCTTGGCCGCCACTTTGAGGATTTCGCCAATATTTGCAGGCTTGAGGTGGTCGGGATCGCAATCGTCAGTAAGCACTGACACCGCACAGCAAGGCAGTTTCATGTGGTTGGCCACCAATACTTCCGGAACCGTGCTCATGCCCACGGCATCAGCTCCGATTGTTCGCAAAAAACGATATTCAGCACGGGTTTCCAGGTTGGGCCCCATCACGGCAGCGTACACGCCTTTATTCAATTTGATCTTCCTCTCTCTGGCGATTTTGGTCAATGCAGCATTGAGTTTTTTCGAATAAGGCTCGCTCATGTCCGGAAAGCGCGGGCCCAGCACCTCAAAATTCTCGCCCCGCAGAGGGTTATCCGGTTGCAAGTTGATGTGATCATCGATGAGCATCAACTCTCCCTTTTTCCACTTCAAATTCATATTGCCGGCTGCATTTGAGATGAGCAGGTACTGCACACCCAGCATCTTCATCACCCGCACGGGCAAGGTAACTTTTTGCATGCTGTAACCTTCATAGTAATGAAACCTGCCCTGCATGGCAAGCACTTTTTTGCCGCTCACTGTTCCGTAGATGAGTTTACCCTTGTGAAACTCTACGGTGGATACAGGGAAAAACGGAATAGAGTTATAGTTGATCTCAACTGCATTCCTGATCTCCTTTACGAATAAATTTCCTAAGCCCGTACCCAGGATTACCCCAACCTCGGGTGCATCAACACCATGTTTTCTGAGGTACTCAGTTGCCTGCCTGATTTCGTTCAGCATCATCAAAAATAAAAATCTTCTTGCTTTGTGTGTGCTACCTGCTCGATGAAAAAGGCAATTTTATTAGTGAGCGAATGAAAAAATCGTTCGCCTTTACCTTTACTTGCTTGACGCGGTTCGCCCACACCGGTGTTATCCGTTACTTTTGTCCATTGTCGCTCGGCCCACGCCCACCCCTCGCGCATGGCTGCAAACGTAAACTTTTTTGCTGCACCATCGGCAGCCTCAGTGAGTGGCAACACCAATTCCGGCCGCAGGTGTAACAGCAAACTTGTTTCCATCTCTCCTGCGTGGTCATCTTTGTGTTCGAAAAACTCTTTTTGATCCAGGGCCTGAAACCAATTGCACTGGCAAATGAACATGCCCGGAAATTTTGCCCCCAACTCACGGATCATCGCCTTAAAATCATTGCCACCGTGGCTGTTGAGAATGATCAGCTTGTGAATATGGTGTCGGTTGAGGGTTTCGATCACATCACGTAAAATCAAAAACTGTGTGCTGGGGTACATGTTGATGTCCAACGCCACATCGAGCTGACCGGTATTAACACCAAATGGAATCGTTGGCAATACAATGACACGGGTGCCTTTTTCCCATGCGATCCGTGCGGACTCAGCCGCGATACAATCAGCCTCGATGATGTCGGTACCATAGGGTAAGTGGTAGTTGTGCGCCTCACAGGCACCCCACGGCAACACGGCCACTTCAAAGGTTGAGTCCCTAACTGCCTTCCAATTGGTTTCTGCTAAGATATAGGGTCGCATGGTATCAGTTCAGCAAGTGCGCGGTGCCAAAGATTAGAAGTTCGGAGACAATAAGTACTTCGCGTAAAAATCGTCAATTACTTTCACGGCATCTTCAGGCGTATCTACAACATTGAATAAATCGAGATCTTCGGGCGAAATCATTTTCTCGTGTACCAACACATCTTTGATCCAACCGATCATGCCCGTCCAAAACTTTCTGCCTACCAGCACAATGGGAAACCTGCCGATCTTTTTGGTTTGAATAAGAGTCAGTGCCTCACTGAGTTCATCGATCGTGCCAAAGCCACCCGGCATCACAATAAACCCTTGTGAGTATTTGACAAACATCACCTTTCGCACAAAGAAGTAATCAAAGGTGATCAACTTGTCAGGATCGATGAAGGCATTTCCTTTCTGCTCGTGGGGCAAAAAAATATTCAGCCCCACCGATTTACCACCAGCCCTGTTTGCACCTTTGTTGCCGGCTTCCATAATGCCCGGCCCACCACCGGTGACAACGCCATACCCTTGTTGCACCAATTGAAAGGCAATCTCTTCTGCCATTTTATAATAAGGGTTATCGGGCTTGACCCGGGCTGACCCGAAAATAGTTACACACGGGCCGATCTTCGCAAGCTTTTCAAAGCCTTCCACAAACTCACTCATCACCTTAAAAATCACCCACGAGTCAGAGCTTTTGATCTCTGCCCAGTCTTTGTCTTTAAATGCCTTACGAATACGGTGCTCTTCTTCCAGTGAGATCTGCAGGTCGTCTTCCTTTTTTTTTGCCTTTTTGGAAGGCAGGCTTTTCGCTTTTCCGCTCATAAAATATTCAAATACGAATCAAAACTAAGGCTTTAAACGGTTATAAAAAATCAGTGGCATTGATCACGTGTTGTCTGGAGTGTGACCGATCACAAACCAATTTACCTGTGTAACAGATCCTTCAACGCTTCTTCGATGGCAGGAAACTTAAACTCAAACCCGGTGGATAGAATCTTTGCTGCAGACACATTACTACCATTGATCAACATCTCCGCCATCTCACCTACCAATAGCTTGAGTACAAAAGGTGGAACAGGTGGCAACCATAAAGGCTTCTTCAGTGCAAGGGCAATGGCACGCGTGAGCATGCGGTTGCTAACAGGGTTTGGTGCAACACCATTATACGCGCCCCGCATCTGCTCGTCTCTTGCTGCCATTAGAAACATGCCGCACAAGTCATCGATGTGGATCCAACTCACCTGTTGGCGCCCTGTGCCCAAGGGAGCCCCAACGCAAAACTTCACAGGCTTAGCCATCTCTGCCAACGCTCCGCCACGGTTGCTCAAGACAATACCGATTCTGATTTTCACCACCCGAATGCCCAGCTTCTCAATTTCATCGACTGCAGCCTCCCATTGTCTGGTAACGTCTGCCAAAAAATCCTTGCCTGGCGAATCGCTCTCGCTAAACTCATGGTCTGACATACCAAAGCCATAATACCCGATAGCAGATGCCGCCACCAGCACTTTCGCCTGGTATTTCTGGCGCTCGAGCGCATGATACAGCAACTGCGTTGATTGAAGGCGACTATCCAAAATCTCTTTCTTGCGCGCAGCAGACCAACGTCTATCAGCTACACCGGCACCGGCCAGATGAATGATGACGTCTGCCCTGCGCAGTGCGTCTTCATCGATTTTGCCCCGCGACACATCCCACACGAATGAAGGAACATGGCCGCTGGTTTTCGTTCTGCCCAAATGTGCCACCGGCACACCGCCTTGCTGTAACATTTCCGTTAAACGCGAGCCGATGAGCCCGGAGGCACCCGTGATGAGAACTTGGTTCATTATTCGTAGATTTGAAACCTGAAAGTACCAATTTTTTAAACTAACTCTATTAACAGCCACACCATGGACAAGTTTACTTTGACCTTATCGTTTTTTGTTTTTGTGCACATGGCGTTTGCGCAAACAATCACCGTCAAAAAGCACGCTGAAAAGGTGAAGTCAGAAACTGCTGAAGGCTTTTCTGCTGAACTGCAGGGCAAAAGAGCAGACGTGAACACAACACTCAATAAGTTTCTAAAAGAAATCGGTAAGATCAAATTTCTTTCATCTGATCCAATTGTGTTGACCGAACCAAACATCAACGGCACGGTGTATCCCAAGGGCGTGATTTATGCGCAAGTGACCGAGAGCGGCAGTGTGACCACGGTTTGGTTGGGTGCACGCGCCACCGAATGGGAAACAAAGGATTTTGATTTTATTCAAAAGCAACTGGAACGATTCACGCGCCAGGTTGGTGTTCGCTTCTACCGCGAGAAGATGCAAGCCCAGATAGATGAAACACAGCAAGCTGCCGATGCAGTAGAAAAACAATCGGTACGGTTTATCAACCAAGGCAAAGACTTAGCCAACAAACTCACTAACAACGAACTCGAAAAAATTAAGTTAGAAAAAGCACTAGAGGCAAACAAACTTGAGAATGCCGCACTGAAAATCAAAATCGAAAACAACAAAAAAGCGCAAGACTCAATTGCCAACGTAGCCGTGCAAGTGAAGAAGGTAAAAGAAGCGCAGATGGAAAAGTTGAGAAAAATTAATTGAGCTACTTACTTGACACCACCCAAGGTGACGAGAAATACAATTCAGCCTCCAACGCATAATGGTCAGATAGGTCTCGGTGTTTTTCATGCCAGCGGTTTTGGATTCTCCTAATCTGCCTTGTAGCAGAAATCAAAAATGGCTGATTGGCCTTTAATAGTATGTAATCAATTAAATCTCGCTGAGTTCCCGGCTCCGAAGTGATATCATTGGAAAGTCTATCGTACGACCAGCGAATGTCGCCCCCCAGTTCACCATCTTCTGCATGCAATGTTTGAAGCATAAAATTGTACTCTTCGCTTTGCCGGTGAATGTTAAAGTCCCCGCAAATTATTTGCGGGACGCCTTCTCGATGGAAAGGCTTTAGCAACCTTTGGTAGAATTCCACACACTGGCTTTGCCTTACCCACGGCTGACCAGCATTCTGCAAATGGGTAGCAGCAACTTGTATTATTGTTCCATGAACCGATATTTCTGCTATCAAACCACCTTTGCGTGAAAAAGCATCAACCCCTGAACGATTTTTGAAAACAATCGATTGGGTTGACACAATCGGATGCCTACTGAAAATCCAAAGTCCGCTATTGGTTCGGTACGAAATCAACTTTTGGTTCGCAGGCCCGGCTTGATAAGGAAACTCTTCTTTTAATTCGTCAAAAATCTTCTTTCTAGCTTTCCGCTGAAAAGCTTCCTGAAATACAATCACGTCATAGTCAGAATGCTTCAGGGTTTTACCAATCAACGCTGCGCGTTGCGCCTTACCCGTTGCCTTGATGA
>DHLV01000244.1 GCA_002405445.1 Flammeovirgaceae bacterium UBA4659
ATGACAGCTAAAAAGGCAGCACTTTTTTTCGGTTTGACATTTCTTTTATGCCAATGTAAAACCCCAACATTGATTACTCCCGATGCACTATCATATTCAAAAGAGGAAAGCTACTTTTTGTCAAATGGTCTGATTTTGAAATACCTGGTGAGTGAACAATTCGGTATTTCCGCAAGAGGAGGGAATACCTTATTGGCAGTTGAAATCAAAAATACGAGCGACTCATCTGTTTGGCTGCGACAAACTCAGCTACAAATCAAAACAAGCGAAGGGATGGCAGTCAATATCCTCAATCCCAAGCTCAGCGTAAAACAAACAAGATCAAATCGAACACGGGTAGTGTACTACACAATCAAGGAAATTGGGGTTGCGATCGAACGGCTGGCATTCAGCCAAATGGAGTTACCTGTTTTAAATGAAGACAGAAACGGGCCACTAGGTGTCGCAATGATTGGCGCAGTGAATATGGGTATTACAAACATTCCAAAGAAAAAGACCACCCGGTATTTCCAGTCCAGTCTTTTTGGCAAAGAAATCAAACCACATACAGCAGTGTATGGCCTGCTGTTAATTGAAGGCAGAATTGATAAGCCGCTGAATTTTCTGTTCGCGAAATAGATTGATTTGTGATGATAGCAACCCAAATTATTCATTTCAACGCCAATCTTCGTTTTACGGCCAAACTACCCAAAGGCGTATCGGTTCTTAACCCGTTCAGGAATCCTGCCACCGCGCATTTGAGTGAGACATTTTATATGAAATACTATGGCGATGCCAGCCCGAGGCAAGTGATACTCGGCATTAACCCGGGGCGATTGGGAAGTGGCATCACCGGTGTGCCCTTTACCGATCCTGTGAACTTAGAGAATCACTGCGGCATCCAAAACAACCTGCCCAAAAAGCATGAGCTCAGTTCGGAGTTTGTGTACAAGGTGATTCATGCATTTGGCGGATTAGAAAAATTTTATGACAGATTTTATATCACTTCGGTTTGCCCGCTCGGCTTCACCAAAGACGGCAAAAACATCAACTACTACGATGATCAGAAACTACAGGAAAAGGCAGAGCCATTCATCATCGATCGTTTACAAGAACAGTTAAGCTGGGACCTCAACAAAACCAAAGCATTTGTTTTTGGTGAAGGCAAAAACTTCGAATACCTGCAAAAAATTAATCGTGAGTATGGTTTCTTCAAGTCATTGGTACCATTGCCTCATCCTCGCTTTGTAATGCAGTACAAGCTCAAAAAAATAGACGACTACATTGACTTATATTTGCGGGCATTTTTCGCTACATGACTTCCCGCGACCAACTTAAAAATACCCAGGCGTTACTTCGGCTCGAAAAAGAAGCAGATCAGGAACAGTACCGGCAAAAGGTGTTGTTGCGACCGCTGCACGCGAGAGTGAAAGAAGGTGTTACCTGGTACCCCCTGAAGTTAAAAAGCGACTATATAGGCACTGGCGAGCGGATCATCATCGAAGTAGAACGAACGTCTCATCACGAACAGCCGCACGCATTTCAAAGTGGTAAAGTGGTCAGTGTGTTTTCCAATGCGCAGAACAAACCCCACCGCGATCATCAAACCGGGGTGGTCAACTACGTGCGCGACAACCTGATGGTGATCACGCTGAATGGCGAAGACGTGCCGGATTGGATGGATGGTGGCTCACTTGGGGTGGATGTGATGTTTGACGAAGTAAGTTACCGCGAGATGGATTTTGCTTTAAAAAAAGTGATCGAAGCAGAAGACAACCGGCTTGCTGATTTGCGCGAAGTGTTGCTGGCGCGAAAAACTGACGGTTTCAACCTGCAAGCATCCGGTCACCCGGCATCTGGTTTGATTGGCCGGCAGCATGCCGTTAACGCCCCTCATCTGAACCACAGCCAATCAGAAGCCCTGCAAATAGTGGTAGCAACCGCAGATGTTGCATTCATACACGGGCCACCGGGCACCGGCAAAACAACCACTTTGGTAGAAGCGATCTGGCAAACAATCAATACCGAGGGCCAAGTGCTTGTGTGCGCACCCAGCAATGCAGCCATCGATTTGTTGGTAGAGAAGCTGAGCGATCGTAACCTTTCTGTGCTGCGCATGGGGCATCCGGCCCGGGTAACGGAGCACTCGTTGAGCAAAACCCTGGATGCGCGAATTGCCGGCCACAGCCATTTCGGAGAACTGCGTGCGCTACGCAAACGATTGGAACAGGTAAAGGCGCAAGCCGGTAAACACAGGCGCAACGTTGGATTTGCCGAGAAAACAGAGCGTAGGTTACTGCGCGAGGAAGCGAGGCAACTGAAATCTGATGCCGACATGCTGGAATTTTATATCACCAATGACTTGTTGCAATCCAGCGATGTAATTGCGTGTACTTTGGTGGGCTCGGCTCACCCTGCACTACGTGGGCGGAAATTCAAAACTGTGTTTATCGATGAGGCAGGGCAATCATTGGAGCCTGCTTCATGGATACCCATCGTGAAATCTAGTCGAGTGATTTTTGCAGGTGACCACAAGCAACTGCCGCCTACCATCAGGTCAGTAGAAGCGGCCAGGCTTGGTTTGGAGAGAACACTATTCGAAAAAGGAATTGAAGTCCACCCTGAGAAGTCTGTGATGCTGCAGGTGCAGTACCGGATGCACGAGGCCATCATGAAGTTTTCTTCAGCGTACTTTTATCACGGCAAGCTGATCGCGCACGAATCGGTGAAGAATGGATTGCTTAGGCCCTACGAGTTGCCCATCGAATTCGTTGACACGGCAGGCTGCGGTTATCATGAAGAACAGGATACTGAAACACTGAGCCGCCTCAACAAGGAAGAGGCACAACTGCTGGTGCGCCTGGTGGAGAAGTTGGTGGACGACATTGGCGTTGAACGATGGATGGAAGAGCGCATCACACTGGGCATCATCACTCCATACCGTGCGCAGGTAGACTTTCTTCACCTGCTGGCCGAAAGTTCGCCACAGCTGGAGCCCTTGCATCAACTCATATCGATCAATACAGTAGATGCTTTTCAGGGGCAAGAACGAGATGTGATTGTGATCAGCTTTGTACGCAGCAATGAAAAGTCTGAGGTTGGATTTCTCAACGATATCCGCAGAACCAATGTGGCAATGACAAGGGCTAAGAAAAAACTGCTGATGGTGGGCGACAGTGCCACGCTGGCAGCACACCCGTTTTACACAAAACTAGTGGAGTATGTGCAGGGCGCTGGATATTACAGGAGTGCTTTTGAAATCAGTTGAACGCCACAGTGGAAAAAAATAATTCCTTTGCCTAAGGTTAGCTGATGATCTTCCCCTTCAGGCTCTTCATCACTTTGTTGATGAAGACGAAATCGTCCAATTCTTTTACACCGGAGTGGGTGATGTCGAGGTTTGAGCCTTCCCACAACATGTTACCTTTATACAAAAACATGATTTTCTCACCAATCCCCAGTACCGAGTTCATGTCGTGTGTGACAACAATGGTGGTGATGTCGTCCTCGTGAGTGATCTCCGAAATCAATTCATCAATCAATATCGATGTCTGTGGGTCTAAGCCTGAATTAGGTTCATCGCAAAACAGGTATTTTGGATTATTCACCATGGCCCTTGCGATACCAACCCGCTTCTTCATGCCACCGCTAATCTCAGAGGCCATTTTTTTGTTCACATTTTCCAGTCCTACGCGTTTCAAGCAGAAGTTGGTGCGTTCCATTTTTTCGTCCATCGGCATGGTAGTGAGTATATCCAAAGGAAACCGCACGTTTTCTTCCACGTTTTTAGAGTCGAATAATGCTCCGCCCTGAAAAAGCATCCCAATTTCTCTGCGTATTTCAGATTTTACGTCTTTATCTGCTTCGGTAAAGTTGCGCAAGTCGTAATAGACGCGCCCCGAGTCGGGCTGCAATAGCCCAACGATACATTTCAGCAACACACTTTTACCCGTTCCGCTGGACCCGATGATGAGGTTGGTTTTGCCTTTTTCAAACTGCCCGCTGATATCGTTCAGTACAACTTTGTTGTTGAACGACTTTGAGATGTTTTCAATCTTGATCATGCAGGGCTACAGCAATAAGTTCGCAAGAAAATAATCACCCAACAATACTGCAATCACGCTGGCAGTCACGGCCTCAGTGCTTGCGATACCTACCTCCAAAGCGCCCCCTTGGGTATAATACCCTTTAAAGGAAGAAATTGAGGAGATCAGGAAAGCAAATACGAATGATTTGATCAGCGCAAAGGTGATGGTGTAATCGTTGAAAACAGAGCGTATTCCTAAAATATATTCGGTGGGCGTTAAAATGCCCGTAAAAACCCCTACCAGGTAGCCGCCCACCATCGAGCAAAACCCGGCAAAAATAACCAGCATGGGGTACATGATGAGGGACGCAAGTATTTTGGGGAGCACCAGGTAAGAAGATGAGTTGATGCCCATCACTTCAAGGGCATCAATTTGTTCTGTGATGCGCATCGTACCCAACCCGCCTGCCATACTGGATCCGATCTTGCCGGCAAAAATGATGGCCATGATCGTGGGCGCAAGTTCCAGCACGGTCATCTCACGCACCACCTGTGAAATCACATAGCGAGGAACCAAAGGTGTAACCAGATTGTAAGCCGTTTGTACGGTGGTAACCGCGCCCATGAAGGTAGATACCAACACAAACAGCCAGATGGACTTGACGCCTATTTGCACACATTCTTCCATTACCAACTTGTAGTACGTGGCAAACGTTTCTCTGCGAACGAACAGCGTTCCTAAAAATATCATGTACTTGCCGAATTCTTTCATGCGTGTAATTAACGCTGGCTTGCTATATTGCTCAAATATAAAGGAAATGTATGAACAAGTTAATAGTGGTAACGGGCGGAACCAAAGGCATTGGGCGCTCGATTATGGAGTGCTTTGCACGGGCCGGTTTTGATGTGGCTACCTGCGCGCGCAAGGCCACAGAACTGGCAGACCTGAAGAAAGAATTCGAATCGAAATATCGGGTGCAGGCATTGGTGAAGCAGGCTGATATGTCTGCGATCGGGCAAGTGAAGGATTTTGTACAGTACATTCTCTCGCTGCAGCGGCCGGTGGATGTGTTGGTGAACAATGCCGGCTATTTTGTGCCCGGGTCGGTGATCAGCGAACCTGAGGGCAGTTTGGAAAGCATGATCAACAGCAATCTGTACAGTGCGTACTACATGTCACGAGGGTTAGCAAAAAAAATGATAGAACAGCGCGATGGCCACATTTTCAACATGTGTTCCATTGCCAGCATCAAGGCTTACCCAAACGGGGGTTCTTATGCAATTTCAAAGTTTGCTATGCTGGGGTTGAGCAAAGTGTTGCGCGAGGAGTTGAAAGAGTTTGGTGTGCGTGTGACGGCCGTGCTGCCGGGAGCTACGCGCACTGCCAGTTGGAATGGCACAGATTTGCCTGACGAACGTTTTATGAAAGTAGAAGACGTGGCCGAAACAATTTTAGCAGCACATGCGATATCCAAACGCAGTGTAGTGGAGGAGATTTTGATAAGGCCGCAGTTGGGAGATATATAAAAACCTAACCAAACAACGTTAAGTTACCAAACTGATCAGCAGCAGGCATCGGTAAATGCAGCGATGGTTTATCGAACTCCACATTGTTCAACTGGGGCGAAACCGTGAAGCCATCAAATTCAAAGCTGTGTTCAGCAACCAGCAGTTTCAATAGGTCATCTTCGCTCACCACTTTGTTCAGCCACGTGCGCTCCTGGTCTTGTGTCAAAAACAGCGGCATGCGGTTGGTGATGGTGGCGGCAAAACCTGCCGAGGGTTGCGTGAAAATTGAAAATGTGTGGAATGCGTTCCCTGCTTCATCATCGTACTCTTCCCACACTGCTGCCATTGACAGAATCGATTTATCTTTTGGAAATATGCGCCAGGGAATTATTATGTTTTTTCCGACTTATTTCCATGCATAGAATCCATCGCTCGGTACCAGGCAACGATATTTTTTCAATGTTTTCTTTAAAACAGGCCGCTCGGTCAACTGTTCAACCGGTGTGTTGATCAACCGCTCGGCAATCGGTTTATTCTTGGCCCGTGCAGGTGTTACGCCCCAGTAAAAAAAAGAGAATCCTTTTGGCGCATCGCTGGTGATAACGGGAAACAACTGCGCTGGCGCCCCGTTGTAGCGCGGCAAAAATGGCGGCTCCTCTACCGTGTATCGTTTTGCCAGCATGCCAGCCGTAACTCCTAGTGAAAATCTTTCAATCATTGATGAATGCTGTTGCTCGTAATTCAGACCAATATAGGCCACTTTTGTGGAAACTTGAAAACCCAACATGGCCGCCATTCGCAGGCGCCTCGAAAGTAAACCGGGGGTTGTTGATGTTTTTGGGGAAACATTCCGGGCTGAGAAACGGATCGTTTTGCGCATTAATCAGTAGCGTGGGGATTTGGATATCTTCTAAAAACGAACGCGCACTGCATTTTAGATAATAGTCCCTTGCTCCGGCAAATCCGTGAAGCGGGGCTGTGTAGCGTTCATCAAAATCCATCAGCGTTTTGATCTTATCGAAATGCGAAAGGTTTAACCCGCCCATTACTTTTGATTTTGCCACCACTTTTGCTTTGAGGCTGTCTAAAAACCGCTTGGTGTACAGCCAGTTTTCGGTTTTTGAAATTTGCAGGCAACTCGTGTGCAAATCAATCGGCACAGAGAAGGCCACTGCTTTTTTGATTGTTGGATGAATCCGGTTACCCTGCTCGCCCACGTACTTCAGCGTGAGGTTACCGCCCAGGCTAAAACCAACCAAAAAAACTTCGTTGTAACGATGGGATGCATGTTGCACTACCGCGTGGAGGTCATCAGTGGCGCCACTGTGGTAAAAGCGAAGTTGGCGATTGACTTCTCCGCTGCATCCGCGGTAATTCCACGCCAGTGCGGCAAACCCCGTTTGCGCGAACGCCTTGACCATCCCTCTGACATAGGCGCGCTGGGTATTGCCCTCAAGTCCGTGCGAGATGATCACTACTTTGTCTGAGCCGGTATGCAGCCAATCGAGATCTAAAAAGTCATCATCTGCAGTATCGATTCGCTCGCGTTGATAGTCAACATCGCGCACTGTTCTGAATAAGGCAGGATAGATCGTTTCAATATGGCGGTTCAATAAAAACCACGGAGCCTGGTAATCCATCGGAATTTTCGCGTGCAGGTTGAATCAAAAATCAAAGTTCACCATTCATCAGTCACATATCAACTCCAGCCCATTGTCGTTTTCAAAGTTGTAATGTGAGCAAGGTGATGATCGCCATGCCAGGCGTACATGCCCAGCAGCTGATCCAGCCGCACTTGTCGTCCGGTTTGCGGGTGTGTAAATGTGCGCTCTAATTGCTGCGGTGTGAGCCCATTGGCAAGCGTGACAATCTTCTGATGGAGTGCTTGCAATAGATTCAACGACAGGGCCGGTGGTCCTTTTGTTTCGGGTGTGGTTGCCCAGTCTTTTTCTTCGTATGCTTTAATGATTGGGCTATCTTCTGTCAGGGCCCACTTGATGCGGATATAGGCGTTCATGTGACTGTCGGCTACATGGTGCACCACCTGCCGCAGCGTCCAACCGCCCTCGCGGTAGGGCGTGTCTAACTGTGCATCTGATAACGTTGAGATTTCTTTTTCAAACCGTGCGGGCGCTGTTGCCAGGCGGGCAATGAACGACTGTATTTCAATTGTTTCAAATCGATCTTTTGATTGAAACTTGCCAATCGGGTAACGAATATCCTCCATCATCTGCTCAGTTGCTTTCGATGGCTTTTTTTGCTTCTGATTCGCTGTAGGGCTTATGTAGCTTTACAGGCTTAGTCTTATTTTTTCGCTTGTTGCGAACCCTAATGTTTGTGAGTTCAATTAACAACGAGAATGCGACCGCAAAGTAGATGTATCCTTTGGGTATCACATACTCAAGACCCTCCAGGAACAACATGAACCCAATCAAAATCAGAAATCCGAGCGCCAAAACTTCCATGGAAGGATGGCGGCTGATGAAATCGCTGATGGCTCTTGAAAAGAACATCATCACACCGATAGAAACGATGACAGCAATAATCATGATCAAAACCTGATCTACGATCCCGATAGCAGTTAAGATTGAATCGAAAGAGAAAATAATGTCCAGCAGTATGATTTGAATGATTGTTCCGGTGAGGGTTACCGTTTTGGATTTTCCGAATCCCCCTTCATCTTCGTCTCCTTCCATCTCATGGTTGATTTCCATGGTACTTTTGGCGATCAAAAACAAACCACCGAAACCCAATATCAAGTCGCGCCCGCTGAAGGTATGGTCGCCATGAAACCCGAAGAATTTGATCAGCCCATCGGGCAGGAAGTCACTAACAGCAAAAAGTGGTTCTTTGAACTGGATGATCCATGTAATGCAGAGCAAGAACCCAATCCGCACAAACATCGCCAAAAACAAACCCAAGTTGCGTGCCTGCTGCCGTTGGTGGGCAGGTAATTTGTTGGATACAATCGAGATAAAAATGATGTTATCTATGCCTAAAACAATCTCCAAAAAACATAGAGTGATCAGGGCCAGCCATGTATCGGCTTGTAAAAATATTTCCATTTGTGAGGTAGTCGTTTGACTGTAAATAATTTTTGAGCAAAATAGGTAAATGCACAAACAAAAAAAATATCGATTATCACCAAGATATCCACCTTTTTGGGCGATATTTGACTGATTCCATATCTCATTGAAACGCAGTACTCCACTTTCGGTATATCAACGGCAAACTTGGTTGTACCACGCACCTACAACATTTTTTGACTTATTGGTGATTGGTGGTGGCATCACCGGTGCGGGCATCGCATTGGACGCAGCCACCCGCGGGCTGCGTGTGCTGTTGCTGGAAAAATGTGACTTTGCTTTTGGCACCAGCAGCCGATCGACCAAATTGATCCATGGCGGCCTTCGGTATCTCAAACAGTTGGAATTTGGGTTGGTGAGGGAGGTGGGCAGCGAGCGCGCAGTGGTGCATGCACTGGCGCCACATCTGGTGGTGCCTGAAACAATGCTGCTTCCATTGTACAAAAAGAAGGGTATGGGCTATTGGCTTGCCTCCATGGGTTTGAAAATCTACGATTGGCTGGCCGGGGTGAAATCAGAAGATCAGCGCAAGATGCTCACACGACAACAAACGCTGAGTCAGGAACCACTGCTGAAGCCGGATGACGTGAAAGGCGGTGCACTATATGCGGAATACCGCACCGATGACGCACGCCTCACCATTGAAATTCTCAAAACGGCTTGTGATCATGGGGCGTGGGCAGTAAATTACTGTTGTGTCACCGACTTCTTGTACACCCAGAATTTTGTTTCCGGTGTGGTCGCCAAAGATGAACTGACAGGGCAGTTTTTTAACGTAGTGGCTCTAAATGTAGTCAATGCTGCCGGTCCCTGGGTAGATGATTTGCGCGAGATCAACCGGTCGAAAAAAGGAAAGCAGTTACAACTGACAAAGGGCGTGCACCTGGTGGTGCCCAGAGAGCGGTTCAACATTGCACAAGCGATCTACTTTGATGCGGGAGACGGCCGGATGATTTTTGCCATTCCGAGAGATCGCATCACTTACGTGGGAACTACCGACACTCGCTATGCAGGTGATAAAGACAATGTGCACACCGACTTGGCAGATGCCGAGTACATATTACGGGCGGTGAACGCCACATTCCCAACGGTTCATCTGCAATTGGCTGATGTCGAATCCAGTTGGGCCGGGCTGCGGCCGTTGATCCATCAGCAAGGTAAGTCGGCTTCGGAACTGTCGCGTAAAGATGAAATTTTTGTATCCGACTCAGGTCTGATTTCCATTGCGGGTGGCAAGCTCACCGGCTACCGCAAAATGGCCGAGCGAATTGTAGACAAAGTGATGGAAAGCAAATTTCTGCACGATATTCCAACCTGCAAGACCGCTGGCATACAATTGGGGGGCAACGATTTTGCAAATGAGGATGAAGTGCGAACGTATGCACTGCAAATACAAAATGAGTTGCAAGCGATGGGATTGGACAGTTACCGGAACTATTTGGTGCACAATTATGGCAAACAAACCATACGGATATTGGAGATCTTCAAAATGACCCCCGGGTCGGACACCGAAATTAGATTTGCAAAAGCCGAATGGTGGTTTTGTGTGAGCAATGAAATGGTGATAGAGCCCACCGATTTTTTCATCAGGCGCACCGGCATGTTATACTTTGACCGCCATCGCATGGAGCGCGTTTGGCAACCGGTGCTGGAAGAGTTCTGCGGCTTCTTTGAGTGGTCTCCGCAAAAAATGGAAGAGCAAAAGAATTTGATTGCTCAATCACTTGAAAAAGTGCATAAGTTTACAGATACACATGACTGAGTTAATTATTTCACGATGAGAATTTTCTTGTTTTTTACGGGAATCGTTGCGTTGGTAGCAAGCGAGATTGCACGCGTGTACTTCATCATGCCTTTTCCGGGAAGTCAGGTCGATGAAGTCGTTGGCCTGGCGTATTGGATTCATACCAACATCTGGTGGTTGCGGGCTTCCGGCTTTTTGTTGCTGGCCTATCCTGCATGGACATTGTTTGGCGAAACCAACAAGTACATCAAGTACACCGGCTTTGCATTGCTGATTTTCTGGGTGCTGGTGGTGTACATGTTCAACTTCCGGTTTTTGGCAGACAAGATGTTTTACCAGCCGTCAGCGAAGGTTTTTTATACCACCACCGAAAACAAGGTAGCAGGGAAGAATATTGTCATCGGAGTTCATATCAACGGTCAGGCAAAGGCTTTTCCCATTGAGGTGATCGGTTATCACCACCAAGTGCGCGATACCATCGGAGGAGAACCGGTGATGATTACCTACTGCACAGTTTGCCGCACCGGGCGCGTGTTCAGCCCCATCGTCAATGAAAAAATTGAGGATTTCAGATTGGTGGGCATGGATCATTACAATGCCATGTTTGAAGATGCCTCCACTAAAAGTTGGTGGCGCCAGGTAAGTGGCGAAGCCATTGTGGGGCCGCTGAAGGGTACTTTGCTCCGCGAGATTCCGTCCGAGCAGATGGCGCTTCAAGCGTGGATCGACCGATTTCCGCAAACACTCATCATGCAGCCCGATCCGAAATTCAAAACACAATACGAGGGGTTGGAACAATATGACGAAGGCAAAACAGAAGGAACGCTGGAGGGTCGCGATTCACTCTCATGGAAAGACAAATCATGGGTAGTGGGTGTGCCGATGGGCTTGTTTGCCAAGGCTTATGATTGGAACGATCTGCTCACACACCGCGTGATCAACGATGCCATCAACGGACGACCCGTGGCTTTGACCATGGAACCCGACAGTATTTCGTTCCATGCGTGGGTGCCCATTGCCAGGGGAGACACATTGCGATTTGCCTTCAGCGACACTTTGAAAGTGTTGACAGACCAGTCAAAATCGAAATGGAATTGGAAGGGCGAGTGCACTGAAGGAAAATATGCAGGTGTAAAGCTCGAGCCGGTGCAATCCTACCAGGAATTCTGGCACTCGTGGAAAACATTCCACCCAAATACGGAGCAATACAAATAGCTGATGCACTCCGACTGGTACAAACACGCTGTTGTCTATCAAATTTACCCACGCAGCTTTTGCGACAGCAATGGCGATGGCATTGGCGATCTGAGAGGTATCCTTTCCAAACTTGACTATATCAAAAGTTTGGGTGTCGATGCCGTTTGGCTTAATCCCATTTACAAATCGCCCAACGATGACGGGGGATATGACATCAGCGACTACCACGCGATCCAACCTGAGTTTGGCACGATGGATGATTTTGAAGAACTGCTGGCGCAGTTGCATGCCCACGGCATCAGGTTGATTATGGATTTGGTGTTAAACCATTCTTCCGATGAGCACCGCTGGTTTTTGGAGTCAAAAAAGTCAAGGCTAAGTCCTTATCGTGATTATTATTTTTGGCGCGATGGTAAAGATGGCAAGCTGCCCAACAACTGGCCGTCTTTTTTTGGTGGCAGTGCCTGGCAAAAAGATGAAAACACCGACCAATACTACCTGCACTTATTTTCGCGCAAACAACCCGACTTAAACTGGGAAAGCCCCGCGTTGCGAAATGAGATGCACGCCATCATGCGATTTTGGTTAGACAAAGGTGTAGACGGCTTACGGCTGGATGTGATCTCAGCTATTTCCAAGCGCACTCAATTTCCTGACACTGATACCACCGATTTCAATGAGACCATCAGAAAGTACTATGCCAACGGGCCGCGCCTGAAGGAATTTATTGCAGAAGCGCGCCAAAAGGTATGGGATCGGTACAACGTGATGACGGTAGGGGAAGGGCCCGGCATCACACCACACAATGCATCGGATTATTTGGATGAGCGCAACGGACTGAGCATGATTTTTCATTTTGGGCACATGTTTATGGATCAAGGGCCGGGCGGAAGGTTTGACCCGATTGCGTGGACACTTAACGATTTCAAAAAGATATTTAAAATCTGGGACGAAGCTTTTGCCACACAGGGGTGGGGCAGTGTGTTTTTGGGAAATCACGATTTTCCACGCATGGTATCGCGGTGGGGTAATGATCAGCAATATTGGGAGCAATCGAGCAAGTTGCTGATCACGCTCTTGCTCTCGATGCGCGGCACTCCTTTTATTTTTCAGGGTGATGAAATTGGCATGACTAATACGGTTCTCAAATCCGTCAGTGACTCGCGCGACATTGAAACGCAAAACGGCTGGAAGGCAGCAAAAGTGAAAGGGATAGACGAGGCAGATTTTCTGCAGGTGGCCAACCGGGCCGGGCGCGATAACGCCCGAACTCCAATGCAATGGAATGGCAAACCGAATGGCGGTTTTTCGGTGGGCGAGCCGTGGATGCCATTGAACCCAAACACAATCACCATTAACGTAGAGGAACAACGCAAGTCCCCACATTCCGTCCTGTCATACTTTCAGTCGATGGTGCGGTTGCGCAAACAAAACACGGTGTTGCGCACGGGTGCCTACGAGCCCCTTGCGGATACTGGTGAAAATGTTTTTGCTTTTTGGCGCAAGGCAGATGCCGACACCATACTGGTGGCGTTGAATTTTTCCGATGCCCCGGTGCACTTTGCAACGCCCCCTGGCGCGAGTAAATTGATCGGAAACTACGGGGCGGAGAACTCCACCGGCTTGCGTCCGTGGGAGGCGGCAGTGTACCGGGTCGCATAATTTTTTATCGGAGGCATCATCAACTGTTAACTTTTGGTTATCATTGCCAGCAAACTTTGAATATGAATCTGACATGGCAGACAAACACTTATGGGGCATTGACCTGGGCGGCACAAAGGCCGAAGGCGTAGTGCTGGGCGATGGTGGTTTGAATGAGATTCTCTTCCGCGACCGCCTTCCGACCGAATCGGAAAAGGGCTATCATCACATTCTTGGGCAGATCGGTAAACTCGTAGACCAGATGGAACTGCGAATGGGATACCGTGCGGCAAAGTTGGGCATCGGCACACCCGGCACGCTTGACCCCACGCTGGGCACCATGAAGGGCTGCAACACCGTGTCCATGAACTTTCAGCCGATGAAGGCGGACCTGGAGAAAATGCTGAAAATGGAAATTGCCATCGCCAACGATGCAAATTGTTTTGCACTGGCAGAAACACGATTGGGCATTGTAAAGCAAAGGTTTCCTAATGCCCAGGTGGTGTTTGGTGTGATCATGGGCACCGGTGTAGGAGGTGGCCTGGTCGTCAACGGCAATGTGCTAAATGGCCTCCAAGGCATCGGTGGCGAGTGGGGGCATAATTTTTTGGATGCATCAGGTGGACCATGTTATTGCGGCAAGAGTGGGTGCGTAGAGCAAGTGTTGTCGGGTCCTGCGCTGGAGAAATTCTACGCCTCAATTGCCGGTGAGCCGAAACGATTGAAAGACGTGTACAACTTGTACAAGACCGGTGATCCTCACGCCAAGCAAACCATGGAACGCATGACTCACTTTTTTGGGTTAGCAATCAGCGTGATCATAAATATCATCGACCCCGATGTAATCGTGATTGGAGGTGGCGTTGGCAACAT
>DHLV01000220.1:0-8285 GCA_002405445.1 Flammeovirgaceae bacterium UBA4659
TATGCCATATCGTGTGTGTTCACACAAAAGTCGCCTTGGCTTTCACTATCATTCAAAGGAATGCCATTGATAGTAACATTGATGCGTGGGTCATCTCTTCCGCTGATGCGCAACCCTGTGTAGCCGACACCCGCTCCGGCATCGGAAGTAGTCACCAAAGAGGGCGTCCAGTTTAGCACAAAGGGGATGTCTTGTCCGAAGTTTTGTTTTTCAATCGTGGCTTTGTTGATGTTGTTAAAGGTAGTGGGGCTGTTTTCCAACGCACGTGTGGCCGTCACCAATATTTCGTCCGTCACAATTACCGCTTCCTCCAGAGAAACAGTGTTCTCGCCACCGTTTGATAATACAGCTCTTTTTGTCTGAAACCCTACAAAGCGCACCTCTACTTCGTAGTTGCCATCGGTAGCAAACGGAAAGGTGAAGTTTCCATTCGCATCGGTAACTGTTACGGTTCCTGCTTTCACTAATGTCACTGTTGCACCAATGAGCGGTTCATTCTTTGCGTCTTTCACAGAGCCGCGCAGTGCCTGTTGGGCGTGCGCCTGTAGCAACAGCACCATGGCCACTGCTATCAATCTTACTTTAAGCATGTTTTTTAAAAAATTTTAAACCCGTAGGTGCACTGGGGAATGCACGTTACTTACAAGTTTTACTGACGTTTACTATCAGCATGCCTCCCTTCGTCCGCATTACCGGCATCAGGTTCTATGGGTATAATCTCAGCCCGTTTTTACCGCTTGCCTTCGCTTAAGCGTTGGCAGGCTAGTAGGCACCCCTGTCTTTCGACAACGCAAAAATAGAAAAACGCGATGATTCTATTACCTTTGCCACTTAAATTTTCAGACCATGATCATTCACCGTGAAGGCCGTGTTTTGTTGTTTGTTCTGCTGGTGGTTTTGTTTGCTCTTAATTGGGCTATTTCGTATTTCCTTCCACAAGCCTTCGCTATTCAAAATATTTCCATTGGCACCAGCATTGTTTTTTACTTGTTGATTTTACAGTTCTTTCGGTCTCCGGTATTTACAATCAACCAAAATGAAAAACACGTGATTGCACCGGCAGATGGTAAGGTTGTGGTGATAGAGGAGGCAGACGAACCTGAGTACCTCAAATCGAGGAGAAAGCAGATATCCATCTTTATGTCACCCGTCAATGTGCATGTCAACCGTATGCCGGTAGGTGGTACCATATCCTATTTCAAGTATCACCCGGGCAAATACTTGGTAGCGTGGCATCCCAAATCAAGTACTGAAAACGAACGCACCACGGTGGCTACCAAAATGAATAACGGCATCGAGGTATTGTTTCGCCAAATTGCCGGTGCGCTGGCGCGGAGGATCAAGTGGTACGTCAAAGAAGGGCAGAAACTGCAGCAAGGCGATGAATTTGGGTTCATCAAGTTTGGCTCTCGCGTGGATGTATTTTTGCCGTTGCATGCAAAAGTGACGGTGAAAATCGGTGACGTGACTAAGGGCGGCCGCACGGTAATTGCAGAACTCTAAACAATACCTTAGCATTTCGAATAAAAAACTGCCCAAACGGGTGTTATACCCATTTTCTTCTCCTATCTTTATCCTGTTGTTAGTCTTTTAGCCTGCAAGCTGGCAAACATCAACCAAGCAGGCAAAATGTATTTTTATGGCTCCTAATCTAAAGTTTGCCAACCACCAACAGGATTTTTTCACCACGCTTTCGCAGCGGGTGAATCAGTACTTTAAAAGCAATGGCATTGAGCGCACAGCTAACAGTGAGATGGTGTTCAAAACCATTTTCATGTTCATGCTGTACTTCATCCCCTATTTTGTGATCATCAGTGGAGGCGTCACCAACATTTGGTGGCAACTTGGCATGTGTGTTGTGATGGGCCTGGGCCTTGCAGGCATCGGCCTGTCTGTGATGCATGATGCGAACCACGGTTCGTACTCCACCAAAAACTGGGTCAACAATCTGCTGGGCTTATCACTCAACCTGGTGGGCGGGCATGCCTTCAATTGGAAGGTACAACACAATGTGCTCCACCACACATACACCAATGTGCACGAAGTGGATGAGGACATCAGCCCACGCGGTGTGCTCCGCATGGCGCCAACATCCAGGTGGATACCCATCCATCGTTATCAGCACATGTATGCGTGGGTTTTTTACGGCCTGATGACATTCGTGTGGGTTTTGGCAAAAGATTTTAGCCGACTGGTGAAGTATGAGAAAGACGGCTTGGTGAAACGCAATAAAAGCACCGCTGCAGCGGAGTGGTCTGCCATGCTGGTTTCAAAAGCATTATATTTTGGGTACATCCTTGTTGTACCGATGCTTCTGCTGCCGCTGGCCTGGTGGCAAGTGTTGATTGGCTTCTTTGTGATGCACTATGTCGCAGGGTTCATTTTGGCGATCATTTTCCAGCCTGCCCACGTTGTGGATGGTACTGAGTATCCGCTGCCGGATGGTGACGGCAAGTTAGAAAACAATTGGGCCATCCATCAGTTGCTGACCACAACCAATTTCGGCCACAAAGAAAAACTATTCTCGTGGTATGTGGGCGGCTTAAATTACCAGGTAGAGCATCACCTGTTTCCCAACGTATGCCACGTGCACTACCGCAAACTGGCAACAATCGTTGAGCAGACTGCCGCTGAATTTGGGTTGCCATACAAAACCAAAGAGAGATTTTGGGATGCGTTGGTGGCACACGCCAGACAATTGAAAATGCTTGGAGCAAGACCGGTAACTGCCTAGTTGCGCAATGTTTTTTTCTCACTGAATACGGTTTCATTTTTCAGCAGCTTGATGATCATATTTCTGGTGATGCGTCTGATTTCGCTACTTGCCATGCCTCGGTGAGAGCACCAATCTGTAGATGCGGTGTTAATAACAACCCCTGACTTCTTCGTTTTTTTGAACGCAATCCAGGTAGCCACTCCGGGGGTGATGCGAAAGGTGGAATCATATCCGATCAGTTCGATGCGTTCAAAACCAAGTATTGATCGGTCGATTACAGGTTGATGGTTTTCAAAACCCGATAAAGGGGCACCATCATTTTCGTCAGAAGACAACTTAAGTACTTCGCCATTTTTGATTCTTACACCTTTCAACAACGGTGACAGTGGTGCAACGATCTTGTACCCATCCCACCCGTTGTCTCGCTTGAGCCCATACCCCGCATGCACAAAGTCGGCACCAATTGAGCTTATAATCGGATAGCCTAACTCGGGGTTCGACCAGTTGATGGTATGCAGCCTGGCGTTGGGCTCGGGGTCAGGGTAATCTTTGTAGCCGATGAGTTGGTGGAGTCTCTTGTGGTAGCGTACCTGCCACCACATGGTGTTGCCCGAGAGCACCAAACCGTTTTTTCCTTCGTCTATAAAACGGTCAAAGTTCCTGCGCGCTTCCAAAGTCCAATACTCACTGTGTCCCACAATCATCACCAGTTTGGCATTTTTTATTTCATCGTAGTTATCCAGGTCACTGTCGATGATGTAGCCTACATCGCTGTATTTTTGCTTGCAAAACCATTTTAGAAATGCCTCAGAATGCCTTGGCAGTGGAATGGGCCGATGGAATGAAACGATGGCAGCTGGTTTTTTTTCGGTTGAGTTAAAGGCGTATAAGCTTTTGCCACCCGCATTGCAATAGGCATTTTCGGTATTGGAAGAATATACAACTATGATTTTTGCTTTGGTGGACTTGACTACAAAAGGAATCTCATCATTCCATAGGTAGACACCACTTTTGAGGGGAGGAACTTTAATCTTGAGGGTTGGCTTATAGCCGAAGCCGTTTTCCCACGGTTTGTCTTTTCGTCTTTCTTGTGGGGCAACAGCTACCTTGTAGCGGGCCACCGCATTGCCCTTCAGATCATAGAGCCGCAATACAAAATCATCTTGTGCTTTGTATGCGTTGAGAAACACAGTAAGCGAATCACCCACATGCACGGAAAGCTTGTCGACATAACCATCGGCAATAATGTTCTCTTTGGGTGACCACAAAACGAAGAACAAAAAAACAATGACATTCATAAACCATTCAGATGGAAAATAAATTTAGAAATGAATCTCATTTATTCTCGATTACTATTAGACGATTTTGAGATGAAAGCAGTAGTTTATCAGCATAATATTTTATACCTGCTGAATGGTTTAACTCTAAGGGCAATTTCAATTTTTTCAACTTCTCACCTGTCGTAAAAGAAAGGAGAAAGAGATCCGTTCTATTGCACACATATAAAATGTTGCCTTTAACAACAGCGTTTGTGGATATCTCTGGAATTTTGGTCTCCCAACACATATTTGGTCTTTTGACATTTATAACTTTTATGCCTGCACTCCTAACTGTAACTAAATAATCCCCTACTATCGTAAAATTTGATTCCCCGGTCTCTATGTACTCATTAAAGATATTTCCATTTCTTTTTTCTATAGCAATTATTTTTTTTCCAACATTTAGAAAGATAACTCCTTTATCTACTTCCATCTTACCACCAACTAGCTTTTCATAGTCAGACTCAAACTGATGAAGTAGTGAGATATTTCGTAAATCAAGGTCTAGTACATACAACGTAGATTTCTTAGATTTTACTTCGTTAACTACAAAGTACAAATCTTTGCGATCTTGTTTCACGGACGAAATCCAGCCGTTAAATCTAAATAAATCGGTCCATAAACCGTCTTTGTCGTTTAGCTGAAGTAGATATCCATTAGTTGTAAGCAAAAATGCTCGGTCACCATGCTTACAAACAGGATACATAATCATACCATATATTTGTGGAATCTTCTCGCTCATGATCCATATGTCATCATTTCGAATTGAACGCTTTGATAGACCATTGTGTCTCTCGAATTCAACATACATGTCATTGGCAAAAAATGTATTGTATCTCTGTAAATTTGATCGAGAACTCTTCCATATTGTACTCATGTCTCTCCCGTCAATTGCAAATTCCACAGTTTTCATTCCAATAAAGTCAGGTATGTTATCCGAATTGATATCTTTTATTTGACAATCCCCCCAGTTAGGCATTGGAATAATTTCTGTAACAATTGGGTCGGATATTAATTCTGCTTTTTCTGGCTGCAATTTTTTAAACAACGCGCGAGGCTGCATTTCAATTTCTGATTGATTAACCCAGAAGACTTCGTTGCCAATCTGGACTTTGGATGATTTTGCATAATCACAAACCTTTTTGGCAATCGCTGACTCAATTGAAGTTCTTACTTTCATCCCAATCAACCCATCTCGCAACACAGCGCCTTTTTTCACAAGGATATCAATTTCGTTAGCATTGCTGGTTTTTTGTTTTATCGCTTCTCTAAATGCGTAGCCGTAGAAGGAATAATGACTACCCATCCATCTATTTGATTGAACGAACTTTTTGTTGTCGCTGGGGTCATATTCCGCGCACACACTCTCGAAACACAGCTGGAATTTCTTTTCTTCAAGAAAATTAAAAAGTGTACTGTCTCGTTTGCTAAGGCCTTCTTGTAGTTGTTGAATGAATGAACGTGTTTTTTCATAGTCATGAGCCTTAGCCAACAGACTATCAATGGATATGGCGGTTGGCACAAGCGAGAGCAACACGTCATCCTTAAAAAATGATCTATATACATTTGGATATTTTTTCCACTCTTTTAGGATAGTATTGGTGGCCTGCTCAATATTGTCTGTGCGAATAAACATTGTAGTTTGCATTTGCACACCTAAGAGATGCACCGCCTCGTTTTTGGAGTTGAGTAAAATGTCGATTATTTCATCAGCAGAGTACAGCTTTGAAAATAATTCTGAGTGCCTCATAATAATCGAAGCAGCCTCTATATCAATCCAAGTATTAAACTCAAATTCTGCTATTGGAACATTTTCATATTTGTTGATTATCTCTTTTAAAAAGGCGTAGCAGATTTTTATATCTGCGTTTGTTATAGCTCTGTCTATAAGGTTTCTATTAATTATTCCTAAAATTTGATTAATTGCTTTGTGCTTTGAGAGCTTCGGGGCATATCGTATTAGTTTACCCCCTATTGAAAATTCATCTTTAAATTGTTTTTTGTCGCGGAGTAGCAATAGTTGAAGGCTAAGAGAAGCTGTATTGCCAGTGTAAACGTCTGTCCCACCTTCATGATCAATTCTAATTGTGTCTTTAAAATACTTGCGCTCCAACAGACGGATTATTTTTTTTGCAAATACTGAATCCTCTTTTGCATTGGACCTTGCAGCAATAAAATACAGACCCGGCAAACTATTTACGCCATCGTGGATGCGCTTAATATTGCTGGAGGCCGTGTAAAAATGTTCACAAGTTTTATTGCCTCTCAATTTATAGTACTCTTCGTTAGCTTGGTTAATTATGTGATAGGTTGACTCTACCGTTACGGTGTCGGCAAAACGGAGAGAATCAATTACATCCCTTTTTGTGATATCTCGCCATAACGGAACGTAATCGAATTTTACCACGCCTGAAACATGACTTTTTCTGCTAAAGTTTTCAATTAAAATAGTATCGCACCAATTGATGCTCTTACTTGGTAAGCTAACTCTAAATGCATCCAAGGAACTGGTTTGCAGTAGTTGATTGGGCTCTATTTGCTTACAGGTAACTGCTGTGAGAAATATAAAAATGGATGTGAAGATATTTAACCGAAATAACATCGATTCTTTCAAATTTAGCTGACAAGTATGCTATAAGCTTCAGCCATTCAAGTTACAAACAATTTAAGCATGAATCAGACATCTAGTAAGAACAAAAAACCCTTAACGCTACTGTTAAGGGTTTTATTGTATTTAAGTCTACAGATACTTTACGCAGACTTCAGCGCTTCGGCTCCTGCCACAATCTCCAAAATCTCTTTGGTGATCGCGGCTTGACGCGTTCTATTGTACGTTAACTTCAATTCTTTCAGCAATTCACCCGCGTTGTCGGTGGCTTTATCCATCGCTGTCATACGGGCGCCATTTTCTGCCGCGTTGGAATCCAGGACTGCTTTATACAATTGTACCTTCAATGACTTAGGGATCAAGCCAGAAAGTATTTCTTGTTGATTCGGCTGATAGATATAATCGATTTGAGTTTGACCATCAGCGGAATGGTTTTCTGTGGGTGGCAAAATGGGCAAGAATTGCTCAGTGCGCAAGATTTGAGTCGCTACGTTTTTGAATTCGTTGTAAACAATCTCAACCTTATCAAACTCACCTTTTTGGAAAGCAGACATCACATGTTCACCAATCTTGGCAACTTCTTCAAAAGATAAATTGTGAAACAACTGCCAGTATTGATCGATTGATTTTGCTTTGCGCTTTTCAAAGTATTCAAACGCCTTTTTGCCTAAAGGCAAGTAGGTTACGTTACCAAGTTTTGCCTGTTCTGCATACTTCTCTTCCACCAAACGCTGGGTAGCCTTGAAGATAGAACTATTAAACGCTCCGCACAGCCCGCGGTCAGAAGTAATGGCAATAATCAAGATCTTTTTTTCTTCACGCACGTGGCTGTACCAAGCTTGTCCGTCCGTTTCTGCCGAAGACAAATTTTGGAGAAGCGCATTCATCTTTTTTGCAAATGGACGCATCTGCATAATGCGATCTTGCGACTTGCGCAACTTCGCGGCCGCCACCATCTTCATGGCTTTGGTTATCTGCTGCGTAGAGATGACTGACGTGATTCTGCTTTTTACTTCTTTTAAACTAGGCATTTTCTTTGATTCGTTAATTATCTAATTCGGTGATTTGCTGATTTGATGGTTCTATCATTGCCAATGCAACCCGTAACTCATCATCGAATCAACTCATTATCGAATTATCGAATTAGTATTTTCCTGCAAGCTCCAACGCTACCTTTTTCACTACTTCAGCATCGGCATCTTCAAACTTGCCAACTGCGAAGTTTTGCAAAACAGCCTTGTGTTGCGCTCTCATCAATGTTAAAAACTCGGTCTCAAATTCTTTCACCTTGGCAACCGGCACACGGTCAATGTACCCTTTGGTGGAAGCAAGAATAATAGCTACTTGTTCTTCTACACGGAAAGGTTGGTATTGTGGCTGCTTGAGCACTTCCACGTTTCTGCGCCCGCGCTCAATGGTAAGTTTAGTAGCGGCATCCAAGTCAGAACCAAATTTTGCAAACGCCTCCAATTCGCGGAACTGGGCTTGGTCAAGCTTCAAGGTACCGGCCACTTTCTTCATTGACTTAATCTGAGCCGAACCACCCACGCGCGATACCGAAATACCTACGTTAATCGCAGGGCGGATACCTGAGTTGAAAAGATTGGTTTCCAAGAAGATCTGACCATCGGTAATTGAAATT
>DHLV01000220.1:8499-8757 GCA_002405445.1 Flammeovirgaceae bacterium UBA4659
GTTAATGAACCTCCACCTTTTACCAAGTGCTTGATAGAAGCAGGAAGGTCGTTCATGTTACGTGCGATTTCATCGTTGTTGATCACTTTCGCAGCGCGCTCCAACAGACGTGAGTGCAAGTAGAACACGTCACCAGGATAAGCTTCGCGGCCCGGAGGTCTTCTCAACAACAAAGATACTTCGCGGTAAGCTACTGCTTGCTTCGACAAGTCGTCATAGATTACCAACGCAGGGCGGCCGGTGTCGCGGAAGAATTCG
>DHLV01000214.1 GCA_002405445.1 Flammeovirgaceae bacterium UBA4659
CAAGGGAAAATAACTCAGTTGAGCTTTTCAACTGATAACAAGTTTTTAGCCGCAGTAGATAACAGTGGGAAAGCTGCCGTTTGGGAAGTTGAACCAAATCGGCTTGTCAAACAGTGGGAATTAGGAAAGACCTTGTTCTTGAAACATGGTGCTGGCAATGAATTGATATTGGTTACGTCTAAAGGCGACATAAAGATCTTTTCGGCCGTCACCTATTCTGAAAAGACCACAGCAAGTTTTTCTGGTCCACCCACCATGGTTTCTATTGACCCCACTGGGCAGAATGTGGTTGCCTTAATCAAAGATGGCATTGAACTGTTCGATCTGAAGGCCTCCATGATGCAAACCAAGATTTTGTTTGCAACCCCCGTAAAAGATCCAAAGTTTATCGGGTTTGATAGGTTTGGCCAGCAGCTTTCACTCATCACCGAAATGGGCCAGGTACTCACTTGGAATCCGGTTAATCAAAGGTTAGTTCGGGAATTAAAATTACAAAGCGGAGAATATGCGGGATCTAAGTCCCTTATTCATGAAGCATCCAATAATTTTGGTGGCGATCGCTTCATCGTTGGACTTCAAGAAGTTTTTCGCCCGAAGGGTGGAACAAGCGCAAGTGCTTTTCTGGAGAGAAAAAATTTGTTGGTTTACTATGATTGGGCTTCAGGTCAAGAAGTCAAACGAATACCGGTACGATACCGCGTTGACCAAATGGCACAAGGCCCTGGTGCTTCCAATTTGGCCTACTTTTCTACCGATGCGCTCAGCATTTTTCTAGTTAATTATGATGGTGGAGAGATAACAAATACGATCAAAGTAAAAGAGCTCCCTAATAAGATCGCTTTCTCAGAAAACAATGAATTGTTTGCGGTAGGCAACGTAAAAGGGGATGTGGATTTATATTATGTGGAACGCAATACTCCTGCTGAAATAAAAATTCAATTGCCAGCGGTTGACCGGAGTTACGCGTCCGAGCCAACAGGCGAGCGGAATATCAAAATTAAGGGACTGATCGAAGGCACAGAACGGATCAACAAAATAACGATCAACGGTGCGCAAGCTCAAAATGATTTTAGTGGTGGCTTTGAGGGAGAAGTGAGTTTAGAGCCCGGCAAAAATAGGATTCGTGTTTTGGCCGAGACTTCTGAACAAAAGCAGATTGTTAAAGATTTTTATGTAACTCATGACCCGTCAAAAAGTACATCAAAAAAATCAAGCCAACACACGAGTAGTGGCAAGCGTGTCGCGCTTATCATTGGAAATGCTAACTACCAATTTTCGAATAAATTGAACAATACTCTAAATGACGCAAAAACGATGGAGCAAACATTGAAGGAGCTCGGGTTTCAGGTTACGCTGGTTTCTGATGGCACCTATGAGAAAATGAAAAATGCAGTTTATGCGTTTGGCGATCAAATTGCAGATGTTGATATTTCCCTGTTTTATTACGCGGGTCACGGATTGGAAGTTGATGGAACGAACTATTTAATACCTGTAGATGCCGATATACAATCGGCACTAGATGTGAAACAGAAAGCGTTGCCGATGACGGGCATTCTTCGAACAATGGAGTTCACCAACGAGGAAGGATTAAATATGATTATTCTGGATGCCTGTCGAAATAATCCATTTCCAACAGGAAAACGTGGGGGTTCAGGTTTGGCCAAGTTAAATGCACCTAGTGGAACACTGATAGCCTATGCCACCTCGCCCGGAACGACCGCTTCAGACGGGAGTGGCGCCAATGGGTTGTATACCGGTGTCCTTAGCCAGCAACTAAAAGTCTCTCAGCGAATTGAGGATATTTTTATGAACACGAGAAACAAAGTTGAAGAATTGTCCAACGGATCTCAGAGGCCGTGGGAAGAGCTTAGGTTAAAAGGTGTTTTTTATTTAAAATAAACTTATGGACATCTCTAAAAACCATGTCACGTGCAGTTTGGCGAAACGAAATCATTTGAAACTTGCTTCCAAGTGGCTTCGATCAGCGTATCCCGGAAACTTACAAAAGGTTTTTAGAGATGCCCTTATTGGACACTTTCATCAGGCAACACTTCAATATCTCTGATCAACACTTTTTTGGCAATGGCTTGTCCTGTTTTGGTGGCAGCCAAACCTCCTAAAGCAGTCTCTTTGTACCGAGTCTCCATACTGGCGCCAATTTCACCCATGGCTTCGATCACTTCGTCTACAGGAATAACACTGCTCACATCTGCCAATGCGATTTGTGCAGAACTATTGGCGATGGCCGCAGCACTGGCATTGCGCACAATGCAGGGTACCTCCACCAGCCCCGCCACAGGATCGCACACCAGCCCCAACATACATTGAATGGTGCTGGCAACGCCATTAAAGATCTGATCTGTCGTTCCGCCCAAACAATACACNNNATGGCCGCAGCACTGGCATTGCGCACAATGCAGGGTACCTCCACCAGCCCCGCCACAGGATCGCACACCAGCCCCAACATACATTGAATGGTGATGGCAACGCCATTAAAGATCTGATCTGTCGTTCCGCCCAAACAATACACGATGGCACCAGCACCCATGGCCGCAGCCGTACCCGTCTCGGCCTGACAGCCCCCGACTGCACCGGCAATTGATGCCTTTTGTTCGATGATGAGAGCAATGCCTGCTGCCAACAACATCGCGTCCAGTATCTTTTCATCATCAATACCGTGAATTTCCTGCACAGTATACAAAACGCCCGGCATGATGCCACTAGCGCCTGCCGTAGGTGCAGCCACCACGCGCCCCATACAGGAGTTAACCTCTTTTGCTGCCAGCGCCCGTGAAATCAGATTTTGGAAATCCTTTGATAAAACAGCTTTTGGATAACGATAGACTTTTTTGGCTCCGTTGTTCACCATGCCCGAACGTGAAGTCATGTCTTCCTCCAGCCCGGTGCGCACGGCATCTTTCATCACACTCCACGCCTTCGCCAACCCTTTTCGTATCTCTTCGCGGCTACGGCCTTTTTGTTCTCCTTCATACTCCACCACCGCATCTGTCAGCGACATGTTTTTGTGCTGGCAGTACTTTTTCCACTCATCAAACGATTCAAACAGTAACGCCATATTGATTCAAATTTGTGAACGAAGTTACAAATAATACCGCACCGCACGTTGTTCTTGGGCTTTCCAGACCGATTCTTTACTTTTCAGTTCAAAATTGACGTTATGAAACCACTACTGGCTGTTACACTGTTCGTTTGTCTTTCTACTGTTGGTTATTCGCAAACCACCGACAAAGATTTGATCAAAGGGATATTCGATGCCGCCCTGAAAGAGGGGAAATCTTACCAAATGCTACACAGCCTTTGCACCAAAGTGGGTCATCGGCTGTCAGGCTCGCCAGGTGCAGCAGCAGCGGTGGAGTGGGGCAGGCATACGATGGATGACTTCGGGTTTGACTCTGTATGGCTGCAGCCGGTGATGGTGCCGCACTGGGTACGCGGTCAGGCTGAAGTCGGCCGTGTCGTCAATTCAAAAAAAATCGGGAGTAAGGATCTGACCATTTTGGCACTGGGTGGCTCCATTGGCACAGGGCCAGCGGGCATATCGGCCGGCATCATTGAAGTAAAGAGCTTTGATGAGTTGAAACAATACGGGGAGAAAAATGTGCAGGGCAAAATCGTGTTCTTCAACCGACCGATGGATCCGACCAAAATCAATACGTTTGCTGCGTACGGTGGCGCTGTAGAGCAGCGGGCAAATGGTGCAAGTGAGGCTGCTAAACTGGGCGCAGTTGCAGTAATGGTGCGTTCGATGGGTTGGACCAACGAAACCTACGCGCACACGGGTGGTGTGAGGTATGCCCCCATGGTGCGGCAAATACCGGCCGTGGCCATCAGCACACAACATGCAGACCTGCTGAGCAAGCTTTTGAAAGACGACCGGGACATACAGTTTTATCTTGAAACACATTGCGAAATGCTGGAAGACGCGCCTTCATTTAACGTGATTGGCCAAATCAAAGGAAGTGAATACAAAGATGAAATCATTGTAATCGGTGGCCACCTGGATAGCTGGGATGTAGGCCAAGGCGCACATGACGATGGCGCTGGGTGTGTGCAAGCCATTGAGGTGTTGCGCTTATTCAAAATGATGGGTTACAAACCCAAGCGAACCATCCGTGCGGTGTTGTACATGAATGAAGAAAATGGTTTGCGCGGAGGTCAGAAATATGCAGAAATCGCTAAAGCAAAAAGAGAAAACCACATTGCTGCCATTGAATCTGACAGAGGCGGTTTTGCACCCCGGGGTTTTACCATGAGTGGCTCAGATGCCGCAAAAGCAAAACTCAAAAACTGGAAAGCACTGCTTGAGCCTTACGACTTGTGGGATTTTTCACAAGAAGGAGGTGGTGCAGACATTGGCCCGCTGGCACCGCAGGGCACAATGCTCATTGGCTATTTGCCCGACTCGCAGCGCTACTTCAGTTACCACCATACTCAAGAAGACACGTTCGATAAAGTTGATAAAAGAGAATTGGAACTGGGGTCGGCATCAATGGCCGCATTGGTATTTTTGCTGGACCGGTATGGGTTGAAATGATTTAAAACTCAACCGTCCCTAAAAACTCAGCCTCTTCCAATATATAAACCATCTTGCCCGAATCTTGGTCATTCAACACAAGTTTGCCTCTTAACTCGACAGGTTTATCGGTATAGTTAACGGGGTTTTTCAGAAATACCTCAATCACCGTCTCGGGGCCACCGACTCCACAAAAGAAACATGCGTTGAGCGGAAGCGATGACAAAATAAAATGGTTTCCTTTCATTCCGTTTTCGAATGGAACCATATACCCCGGCAGTACAATCGTTTTGTTGGCAAAGCCCCTTACCTCTTTGGTGAAGATGGGTTTTTCATAGTCACCACTTTTTTGATAGGTAATGTTGTACAGTTTCGGCCAGATGGCAGAGGGCAATCCCTTGTAGATCACTTGTTGCTGACCCCTCGCGCCAATTGCTGTTGTGCACAACAAGAAAACAACCGTGGCTTTTAATTGCATGACGCAAAGTTAAAACCTTTCAAACAAAATGGCCTGGCCTTTGGTGCTGGTGGGGTGTGTAAACGGTCACACCCCTCCGTGGCGAGGTTAATGAACCACTAACATCTTGTTGAAAATGCCATTTTTTGTATGGATCCTCATAATCAGCAAACCCTGAGGTGTTTTGCTGAGGTGAATGGACAACACGCCATCACTTTGGTATTGCGTAAAACCCGCAGGTACTCCATTTGCATGAAAAATTTGAATTTGTTCAATTTCCCCCGGGGCAACGCCACCGACTACGATGAGTTGCTGTGTGATTGGATTGGGGTAAATATCAATGTGATCTGGCTGTCGCTCGATTGAAGTGACGTTGTTCCAAAGGTTTTGCAGCTTTTGTATTTCAACAGGCGAAAGGGCTTTTCGGTATACCCTCACCTCATCAACTGTTCCGGCAAAGGAATACCGGGTGGTGCCTTCATCCTTACGACCAACGGTAAGTGACTTATTTGTGGTATTGATGTTGCCTGCGTGTTTGATGAAATGATCGAGTTGCCCATCCAAATACAGTTCCATCGAATAACCGGAATAGACAACTGTGGCATGATAAAACTTGTTTGTAATGATAGGTTGAGAACTGTCGATATCTTTGATGCCGTCTGATGTCTTGACAGTCCACCGCAACCTCATGGCAGGCGTAATGGATGCTTTCCATCTTTCCTCCCAGCTTCCATGAGAAATGATAAATGCCTCTTCCGGCACCTGCGTTACATTGAACCAGAATGAAACAGTAATTTTGTCCTGAAAATTCAAATCGGCACTGTTCGCGCAGTTGATGATGTCACTGCCGCTTCGAAATAGATACGCCTTTCCAAATTCGCCCCTTGCATCGTAGGATTGTTCCACACCGAAACTGCTGGCATCATATCGGTTTCCGCTGTAGTCTTTTGTATCACCATCAAAAGGATAGTAAACCATCGGCTGGCTTAAGTCAGTATCTGTGGTTTTCACCAAAATGATTTTTTTTCCTGTCACCGTCAGTTTGTCTGTATCGGTAACGGTGCATGACGCCTCGAAAACACCTTCAGTTGCCGGCATTTGCCATGTCATTGCTTTACCTGTTTTGCTCAAAATCGTACCTGCGCTTACTGTCCATTCATAGGATAATTTATCAGCACTGTCCCTTTGGTCAACCGCATCGCATGTCAATATTGCTCTACTTCCGGTTAGATACCAACCGGAATCAGAGGATATGGCTTTGATTTCCGGTGGTGCGGGGATATATTCAACCACATCAAACATGATGCTGTCATACAACTTTACGCTGCCGGTTTGTACCTCAACCCCTACCACATTTTTACCTGACACCGCAGGTGCAGTCCAAGTAAAGGCCGGAGATGAATTTGTGGCAATTAAATTTTTGTTCAGGTACCAATTGTATGTTGGTGTTTGTGAGATATTTTCTGTGGTGAGGTAGATAGGTACATTTTGATGATAGCTTACTACCGCCTCTTTTGCAGTCAATGCCTTTATTCTTGGCAACGCATTAAAGCGATACCCAAAACGGTAGTCCATGATTTTATCGCTTGCCAATAGTCTCCCATTTTGTTCAAATGATGGCGCACCGCTTGGTTTGCACACTAGAATTAATGCTTCGTGGGGTTTGATGGCCACTTGTATCGTTCCCCCGACAGATGTCAATACTATTTGTTCGTTCAGCGCATCGTAAACATCAAACGATCCTTGCGGGATATCAAAAGTTACCTGCTGGATGGTGGCATAAGGATTATACAACGCAAAGGAAGGAAAATGATCTTTTGAAAAGAAATCAGTTTTGTTGAGATCGAGTTTTAATATACCCTCAACATTGGTAGTATCAATAATTGCAGCGAGATAGCCTACGCTGGACGAGCTATAGAGGCTGAGGTTGGTTGCTGCCCAACCGTTTCTCTTCGCATCGCCCGTTCCATACAAGGGAATGTTATTGCCTGGATTTCTTTCTCTCAACGCTTCATAGCCAATCACAGATTTGGGATCATGTGCAGAACTCCAAATGTGATCATCCTGGCTGCCCGAAGGGAGGAAACGGGGGTAAAAAAAACGACTTGCATTGGCCACGTTAAGAATCCATTTGGCAATACTTCGAGCAAAGCGCTTATCATATTTCATCAATGGTACCAGTGCAGCTGCTTGCTGAAAGCCATTCATCATAAACGCATAGTCGTTTCCGGCATCATTGGCTTCTCCAATCAGGCCATGTACATCAGCGCCTGCCCACCGGCCCGCAACTGAGCCCCACCCGCGTAACGAGCCGCGTTCAAAAGTCCAGTTCAGCATCTTTTCAATATCATACGAAGCGCCTAATTCCGCGTTCATCTTCGCGGCTATCAAAACGCCATAGGGTAGTTGCAATTCATAAGACGGATTACTTGTTTGTGCGTTGAGAAATTCCAGACACATTTGAGCTCCGTGCAAATATTTTCTTTCGTTGGTTACTTTGTACGCATGGTACAAAAGCCAACCAATACTTCCTGCTGCTTCAGGCTGCTTCACTCCACCGGAACTACCAGTCATTGAAGCGAGCCGCCACCCGCGATAACTCATTTGAGGCGCAGACCATGGAGTGGTGTTGCCACCCATCGCATGAACTGCAGCTAACCATTGATCAGCAACTGACTTGAATTGCGTTTGAAAGTCAGTTTGATCAGGATACAGTGCGTATAGTTGGTAAAAAAATATATTTGGCATCACATCATACCACCAGTCGCCTCCACTCTGAGTTGAGTATCCATTGAGGTACACATTCTCTCCATTCTTTTTGTTGAAGAAGTCTTTGGTTTTGGCGACCCAGTTAGTGCCGTTTTGAATTGATTTATTGATGTTCATCAGCGAAGCACCGACAATCGCTGGCATGATATTGACAGCCTCTGCCTGGCCACTACTATTGGAGCCAACATAAGACTGCATCAATATGGGAGAAACATCCTGATAGTTGATACCAACGGGTTTGATTGTTAACAGCGGCAAATGAGGTCCCACTGCTGAATTTGAAAAGATAAACTGATCATACCTAACAGCAACCTCTTTCCAGTTGCGCATCCGGTAAGGGAATGGTTTGTGGGGCATCTGATTGATACGCGCAATATCAATCTGCCCGGGTTGACCAAAACCGCTCAAAGTCAAAAAAAGTAAAATGAACAAAAACCAAACGCGGCTATCGATCCGTGGATAATCAAAAGCGTTAGGTAGTGTCATGAATAAACCGCTTCGGTAACTTTGAAATATCAATCTTAAGTTGAATAGTGGTTGGCAATATAAAAAAGGAGCAATGGTACACTGCTCCTTTCTTTTTTCACTTTAACTGTGTACTAGATTTTTTAGTTCGGTTTTTCAAGATCGTAGATGCTTGTTACCTGTGCGTCTGTCAGCGCAACTCTGTAGATACGAACTTCATCCAACGTACCGTTCAGATAACCGCCCCAGGCAACGGGTATCTTCTTATCAACATCATAAGGGCATCTCTAAAAACCCATGCTAAATCTACAATAATCGGTTAACGGTTCTATCTTTGGAAAAAAAGAAAAAGAAATGGGACACACAACGCGCGGATTATTTGAT
>DHLV01000245.1:0-9247 GCA_002405445.1 Flammeovirgaceae bacterium UBA4659
ACAGCCTGTGCCGTGGCAGTACGCACCGTCACTTTTTTTTGTGACACATCCACCATTTTTGGGTTGCCCGATGCATCAATATGACTAAATTTATTTTTTTTCATTCCCATGATGGTCAGCGTTGAAGAAGCTACTCAAATCATTCACTCAAAGTTACTAAAGACTTCGAGAGTTGCGATTGAATTTACACAGGCCGTGGGGCGCGTATTGGCAGAAGATATCGTGGCAGACCGCGACCTCCCTCCTTTCGACCGCGCTACCATGGATGGGGTGGCCGTCTCTTCTGCCAGCCTTTCACAACATTCCACTTTGCTCATACAGAGTGTCCAGGCGGCAGGCGAGCCTCAACAAACCCTTGTCTCGCATGCCCACTGCATCGAAATAATGACAGGTGCAATGCTACCCAAAGGCACTGATACGATCATCCCCTACGAGCAAGTCGAAATCAAAGACGGCACGGCCACCCTTCCCGCAGGTGTAAAGATTGAAAGAGGTCAAAATATTCACCCCCAGGGGGCAGATGCCCGCAAAGGGGAAAAGGTGATGAAGGCAGGTATTCGGATTTCTCCGGCAGAAGTTGCTTTGTTTGCCTCAGTGGGCAAGAATGACGTAAGCGTGATGGCTTGGCCCAAGGTCGCGATCATTTCCACAGGCAACGAACTGGTAGATGTCACTGCAACACCGCTGCCACATCAAATCAGAAAATCAAACAGCTACGCGTTGCAGGCTGCTTTGAAAAGCATCGGGTGCCCATCAACAGTGATGCACCTACCTGATGATAAGCCCACGCTTGAACTCGCGCTGCGCGAGCTGGTAACCCAACAGGATGTGATCATTTTGTCTGGTGGTGTTTCAAAGGGGAAATATGACTTTGTGCCGCAGGTACTGGCAACCATCGGCATCGAAAAGCATATTCACCAGGTTGCACAAAAGCCCGGTAAGCCTTTTTGGTTTGGCTCAAAGGGCAACACATTTGTGTTTGGCCTGCCGGGCAATCCGGTGTCAACATACCTGTGTTACTACCGATATATACTGCCATGGCTCTGGCATTCGCTGGGGGCTCAAACTCCGGATCAAAAAGCAATACTCGCAGAAGATTTCATGTTCAAGCCGCCACTCACCTGCTTTTTGCAGGCGGCAATCAAAAACGAGAATGGCCGTTGGATGGCTTACCCGTGCGCAGGCGGGGGATCTGGCGATTTTGCAAACCTCGTTAAAGCGGATGGATTTTTAGAACTGCCCAATCATGGTATCCACTTCAAAAAAGGTGACGTATTTTCATGGATAAGTTTCCGGCCAATACATCATTTGATATAGCTTAACCCCTCCAATGCTGATACATCGTTTGGAGAATACATCAGCACCTTCGTGAAAAGCACCTTTGCCTCGCGGGTCTTACCCAATTGAAAATTGGTCCAGGCAAACATCAGCAGCCCGTCATACCCAAAAGGATACAGGTTAACCAGTTTTTCGAAATACTTGTATGCGTTGCTGTAACGCTTGTTATAGTACTCGATGTAGCCCATGCGGTAGTTGGCAGTCGAATTTTGAGGATCAATTTCCAAAACCTTCTTGTATTGTTCCACCACAGTAGTCCAATTGCCGAGCGCAGAAGCAGGATACACATAGCCGAGCTTTGCTTCAATGGAATATGGTTTTAGCTTGATCGCCTTTTCGTAATAGGAAAGCGACTCAACATGCTGTGCTGCTTCGTAATGAAGCCAGCCAAGCCGGAGGTTCATTTCATACGACTGCTCGTCATACACTTCTTTCAAACTTGAAATCGCCTTTGTGTAATCAGCAGCGTTTTCCCATTCCATACTCTTTGCAAAAGCAGCCGTCACTTTATCTTGCGCGAGGGTGCTTGCTGCACAAAGAACCTGCCATGAAATCAACATGAACAACATGCGCAATGAACTACTTCGTTGACAAAATGTGAAGCCAGCGCGAAAAAATAAACGAACGTTTTTCATAAGGGTTTGAATTTAAGTGCGAAGCTAAATATAGAATACGAATATTGGGTGGTGGTAGCTTGCTTCTCTTCGTAAGAATAGAGTGCTGTCAAATCCCACCGGGGCGAAATCGCGTAGGCGATGGTGCCCCCATACCTTGCCAGGGTTAAGTCAATAGAGTTGTTGACCAAATACCCATTCATTTCGGTGATGTTGTAATTCGAGTTTCTGAAATAATTGAGCCCAACCAGCAACCGCGGAACGGGCGTGAAATACAGATACGGGCTCATTGCAAAAAAGGAAGGCAAGCTCCATGCGTTGACTATCGCATCTTGTGTGTTGTTTTGGTGTGTATACAGGGTAATTCCGAATGAAAAGTCCGGCTTGCCGCGAGGGTATAGAGCGACCGTGACAAACTGTAAGTATTGAGGTCGCGCCAGCACGGTAGAATAGCCTCCCCCCCCACTGAAGTCAGCATAGGGTGTTGATTTTGACACCATGCCGGAGGCTACAAGATCGCTGTATCTGAACACCCCGGCAGCGTTTGGGCTGCTGAAAGTCAAATTGACCGAGTGAAGCGAAGGGCTGAAAGTCCAGCCCTTGCCTAGCGGAACAGAAGCTTGAATAAAGTACTGCCATTGTGAAATCACCCCTCTTGATTCGGCCTGATTGTATGCGCTTGCAGCATGCAACAAGCCGAAGTTGTTGCGCACGGTATGCGATAGGTTCACTTGAAAATACCCTGCCGGCCCGTATGCGCGGTTATTTGCAATTTTTGCACCACCTTCGGCATACACAAAGTTAACCGGAGAAATCTGTTTGACGTTTGGTATGTTGACTGCACCGTTGGGTGAATGGGCAGCGAAGGCTCGCGCCTCATCGATGCGGCCCGAAAACAATAAACTGTAATACAAATACACCTGCGTGTCGGCATCATCACTATTCAGGTAAAGTGCTTTTTTGAAGTGAGCGGCAGCTAAACGGTATCGCCCTTTGTAATAATAGGCAACCCCAAGCCGGTACCGCAAATAAAAGTAGTCGTAACCATCTGCCAGTGCCTTATTGGAGAAAGAGATCAGTTGATCCCATTTGGATTGAGAGTAGTACTCAAAACTGCGCGCCTCCACATCAAAAGAAGTTTGCCGTTGTTGGCTATGGGCGCAAACTGCGAACCAACACAATGCAAACGTCAAAATCTTTTCGCTGTGATACATGCGTTACTTTCAAAAACAGTGAATTGCAATATGCCCGTGGCATCAACGGAAATCGTAAATGCGATTCGCTGGTTGGTACGTGAGCCTCGTTTTAGTATTGCCTCAGAAGAAATCTCAAACTCAGCATCGCCTTTTTCAACTATCCGCGATTGGTAGTGCCCGCTCAAATACAAGTAGAATGGAGCCGTAAAATCGTGCAGAAACTTTGCGATGCCCTGATGGAATCCTTCAACTGATAAAACGTCTGCCACTTGTATGCCCGGATAATTCGTTAGCACCAATTTGTAAGCTGCCAAGTAGAATTTATAAAGCAATGACTGCTTGTTGCCAAAAAACTGTGTGAAATAGAAGTTGATGCCGTTGTTGACAAAATAGGCGGCTGACTGCGTTGCGTTGCAGTAGATGTACGACTGGTTGTATGCATCCACCATCATCTCCCACTCCTCTTGCATCGGTTTTGCACCATCGGTTACAAACTTTATTTTCTGCCCAGGAATAAATTCAAATGCATGTTGAACAGTTGGGTTTGGCTCCGGATTGAATACTATTGTGCCCTCCTCAGGGATACTAAATGACCGGAATACGTTTTGCTCGCCCTTCTCAATAAAAAATGCAATCGGATATTTCAAAGGCTTCGAACCTACATCAGGTGTTGACTGCAGTTGAAAATGAATATGTGGCTCCGGTGAGCGTCCGGAGTTTCCGCATGCTGCCAACATAGTCCCCTGCCGTACATAGTCGCCTGTCTTTACTTTAAAGCTGTCTTTCTTGATATGACTGAGTTTTGAATACAGACTCTCATGATGCTTGATGACAATTGTATTGCCCCAATTCTCTGCGGTGTTCACGCTGCCCACTTCGTTCTCTTCCACTTCATTGATGATATTGACAACGTAGCCGGCCGCGGGCGCCAATACGGGCAAGCCGTAGCAATAAAAGTCAGACAACTGGTGTCCGGGAAGTTTAAAGGTTTTACCTGTTTCATCTGCAATATCGAAGTCCCAGGCGTAAGCCCAGTCTCCTTTATGTGTAATTCCACCACCGTGCCCCTGAGAAACGCGCCACTCACCGTAAAACGGTAACTGTATATGCCAGAAGGCACTGTTTGCAAAACGAATTCCGTCCGTCCGGTAAGCATAGAGATTTTTTTCCGGATTCAGGTGTTGGTTCACCACCATGGGTAAAGCGGTGGCGTCCGCCCTATTCAACATCAGAAAGACCAATGCAATGACCACAAGCGAAAAGGGCAATGAAAATATGGGCAACTGGTAACTTGAAATCACAACGTCCAACGCCCCCATCAGGAGGCTGACTACCGGCATCAGCAGCGCTGCCAGCAGATATGACTGAATGGACGGAATGAAATAAATCCCCACTGCCAAGCCTGTTAGCACGAAATTGAAACCTACATAGCTATTGTGAAGCTGCTCAATGTTGCCCTGTGTGGCCCAACAAAAAAAGTAGCCGGCATAAAATGCTATCAATGAGAGTGAAAATGCGATGCGCGAGTGCATCAATAAACCGATGGCAATCAGGACACCAGCGATGAGGTTATGTTGAAAAAAAATTGCAGCCAACGACCTTAAATATACGTCTATCGCCAGCGGAAGATTGATAAGCGCTGCCTGGTCGTATGCGCTCACCAAGGTAGCGCCTCCCATCTTCCACAGCTCATTCAACTCGTAAATGCCCTGGTCAGTCAATTGCATGGAACCGATATTCCTGGAGCTCAGCAGGATCATCCACACAGCAACCAAAAAAGGCAAACTCAAAAATGGGATTCGATACGGGGCTGTCCGCACCGCCATCCACACCGTAAGCATCAATGTGATGAAACAGCCGAGCGCTAGCAACAAAAAAAACGTCACGCTCAAATTGAAATATACACCCATCGCCAAACCCAACAGCAGCACGTTGTAACCGTAGGTGCCATTGCGCATCAGCTCTTTATTCAATCCGAGCAGGTTTACCAGCAACAACGTAAAGGTTACGGCTGCCAGGCCGCTGGCACCGGCATAGGGGTTGATAAATGATGCCACCAACAAGCATACACCCAGCCACGGCCTGCCGGAAAACAACACCTGACTATAGCTGTTGGTGATGCTATCGCGATAGAACGATATGTTCGAAAAGACCCTCAACACTCAGATCTTAAACTCTTTGAGGTGTGCGGGCAGCACTTCTTCTGCTTCGATGGATTTGAGTGTTTCACGCTTACGGATGATGTGTGCTTTGTCATTCTTATCAATCATTACAATCGCAGGGCGAAGTGAAATAAACTGCATCCACTGTGTCATATTGTAAGCACCCACCGTGTGCACCACCACGTGGTCATCACGCTTGAGCGGAGGCAGCGAAATGCTCTCGCGCACCACATCGATATTCATGCAAAGGGGGCCGTACAGAACCGCATCCTCACTGTACTGAGAGAATTCCTGGGCAGGGCTTATCTTGTGGTCATACCAAAACGAAGTAAAGAGCACATTCACGCCAAAATCTAAAATCGTTGCCCTCCTGCCATCGGAGAGTCGCTTGTTCGAAATCACCGATCCAAGCAAAAAGCCTGCTTCATCAATCAGCGCGCGTCCGGTTTCCAAAATCAATTGTGGCAAATCCTCTTTCGCAAAACCAGCATTCAAAATCGCAGTTGTGATCTCCTCGGCATACGCATCAAAACTCGGTGCGAGGTCTACACCCTGTAAATACGAACCTTTTAATGTATTGCGCGATGCAAAACCGCCACCGATATCAATATATTGAATTGTTTTTTTGAATTTCTTTTTCACGTGCAACGCCAGGTCGCTCAGCTTGCTGGCAGCAATACCATACGCGCTTGGCGACAACATAAACGTGCCGATGTGGCAATGCAATCCAACCAACTCCATTGCATCGGTTAACATGATCTTATTGATGGCATCCCAAGCCTGGCCAATTTCATAATTGAAGCCAAAGCGATCCCAGATGGGGTACACTCCGGTATCCATGTTGACGCGGATTGCCACGCGCGGCTTCTTCTTGCTGTGCGATGCCAACTCCTTGATCATGTACAACTCGTCTAAATGATCAATATGGATCAACGAGTTGTTCTCAACGGCTTCTTTCAATTCAGCTCCGGATTTATCCGGACCGTTGAAGATGATTTTATTTCCCGGCACCCCGTTTTTCAAGGCCTTTTGGTACTCAAACCCTGATACCACTTCCGCCCAGGCACCTTCCTGGTGAAACACATTGCAAACTGCATTCACGTAATTGGTTTTGTAGCTCCACGCAAACTGTACTTTTGGGTACCTTGTCTTAAATGCGCGGTTGGCGTCTTTGTACATTTGCCGGATGGTGCGTTCGGAAATCACAAACAAAGGCGATCCGAACTTTTCTATCAACGACTTCACGGGGTTGCCGTCAATGTGCGTGACGGGCGTGTATTCTGTCTTGGTTCCAAACTTATTCATGATGCCCACATTCAGCCTTTGGATGATCGGGCGTTCATAGCGAAGTTTTTTCATCTTTTTACTGTTTTTGGTTTTTCTGATATCGGTTTACATTACATCATGTTCCTATAATTCCCCCGTTGTACTGATTTTCTCGAACTCCTTCAGATCCACAATCATGTCGTAAGAGTAGCGGATAAACATCTTACCCACTTCGTAGTCAACAGAGGGCTTTACTTTGCGGCCCATGGCAACTTTAATTAATGCTTCCGGGTGATTTTGCCCACATCCCACCGCTAAATATACCCACGCGGGAAAGCGGGGGTTTATTTCCAGCAGGTAATACTCATCGTAGGTGGTTTTGATAATCTCCAACTCCAGCCCGCCCTTCCACTTGGTGGACTTGATGAGTTTGCGTGTCATGTTCAGCAACTTTTTATCATCGATGGAAATGCCTGCCCATGCCTTGCCTTTGTCGGTGATGTATTGTTTACGCATGGGCACGGCACCCAGCGTCACCCCGGTTCCATCGCCAATGGCTGTCACGTTCACCTCCGAGCCGAAAATATACTGTTGGATGATGATGGGCAACCCCCACTTCGCGCTGATCCGGTTGAAGTAATTGTACACCTGATCGGGCGAATAGGCAATAGACGCATCATAAAACTTTCCTTTCACCACCAGTGGATAGGTGAACTCATCGCGCAGGTTTTGAATTTCGTTCACACTGAAAATGGTCTTGCTGTAAGGTACTTTGATATTGTGTTTCTTCCCGAACTCAGTGAGGTTTACCTTGTGGCGCGCATCAAATTGCTCTTGTGTGGGGAAACACGTCTTGATGTTGCGCTTATCCAGATCTTTCTTCAATTTGATGAAACTTGGCAACTCGGCATCAAAGTTAGGGATTATGACGTCCAGGTTCTCTTTGCCATGAATGTAATCGAGCCGCTCGAGCAAAATGTTTGCACCTGCACTGGGCAGCGGAATTTGGTAGGTCTTGTTGACTAAATCATGCATGTAAATGCCGGGCTCCAGCGTTTCGTACGATAAGCCGATGATGCGGACATCGAAATCACGGCTTTCGCGCAAAGCACGGATCACCGGTATGCCGGGGCCCGGACTGTCGATCGCGTTGAGCCCGGTAATCGCTACATTAATCGTTTTCCTTTTCATTCGCTTCTGTCAGTTTGAATTTCGAAAGGGTGCCCAAAAAATCCTGAATGTCTCGCTCCATGGTGGCTTCATCAATGTCGTACTGCTTGAGCAGGATTGCCTTGATGTCTTCAACCGCTTTTCCCTCCTTCATCTGCCTCACGATTTCCATGCCGATGGGGTTGGTGGAAAACGAATCGCCATTGGAGGGGTTAAACACAAAACCCGAGTCGCTTAGTGCCAAGTTTTTTCCAAGTTTCATATTGCTGTTGGTTTCTGTTCGATTGCAAGACAAAAATGCTTTTAAGACCACCCAAAACCGTTACAAGATTCTGTGAGTTTGTTATAAAATTCAGTCTAACAACGCAGAAAGGGGTTTTCTGCCGCCTCTTTGGGCTTTGTACTCAGACAAAGTGAGCCCTGTTACCTGTTTAAACTGGTTGGAAAGATACTGGACACTACTGTATCCCATTTGAAAGGCAATTTCGCTGACGGTCATCTGATCATAGCTCACCAACTCCTTCACCTTCTCCATTTTTATCAGGATGATGTACTTCTCTAACGTGGTGCCGGTCTTTTCTGAAAACATCTTGCTCAATTGCTGGTAGGGATAGCCGAGCTTTTCGCTGAGGTAGTCTGAATTGCGGACAAGTGAGTTGGTGTTGCCGCCATAAAAAACCAACTGGATCACCGCTGTTTTTATATGCTCCACCAATTTGGTTGTGTTTTCAAAAATCAATTCGAAACCCTGAGACTTTAACAAGTCGTTGATAAAATTCAAAGTGATGATTTGCGGATCAAAATACACCTCGGCTTCGCCCAGTTCAATGCGCTTCACTTCGATGAAACCCGTGCGGTAAAGGGCGTCTTTGACGAACCGGATACAACTGTTGCCCACCATATCTTTTATATGCAAAGTGGTAAGCTGTGTGTTAAAGTTATGTTTTTCCATCAAAACTGCCCACAATTTATTGCATTGTTGCAAAAGACAAAAGCCTAACGGTCAATTGACTTAGATAAATTCTGCATTAACTTTGCGCATCATTTTCAAGCAAAGCCAAACTTCATGTTCGATAGCTTAAGCCTTCAACTCGAAAAAGCATTTCAAACCCTCAAAGGCCAGGGCCGCATCACTGAAATCAATGTTGCCGGCACCATCAAGGAAATACGCAAGGCCCTGATTGACGCAGACGTAAATTACAAAGTAGCCAAAGAGGTAACAGACGAGATCAAAACCAAGGCCATGGGCATGAACGTGCTCACGGCCGTCTCGCCCGGCCAGTTGCTTACCAAAGTCACCAACGATGAGTTGACCCAGTTGATGGGTGGAGCCAGCGAAGATATTGTAATTGAAGGCAACCCGGCCATTATTCTTATTGCTGGTTTGCAAGGTTCCGGCAAAACAACGTTTTCAGGAAAACTGGCCAACTACCTCAAGCGCCAGGGCCGCCAGGTTTTGTTAACCGCTTGCGACATTTATCGCCCGGCAGCTATTGACCAA
>DHLV01000245.1:9542-14534 GCA_002405445.1 Flammeovirgaceae bacterium UBA4659
GAGGCGATGATGAATGAGATCGCCAACTTAAAAGAAGCACTCAAACCAGCCGAAACGTTGTTTGTCGTGGACGCCATGACGGGCCAAGATGCGGTGAACACGGCCAAGGCTTTCAACGAGCGCTTGGATTTCAATGGTGTGGTGCTCACCAAAATGGATGGTGACACACGCGGTGGTGCTGCTCTTTCTATTCGAAGAGTTGTAGAGAAACCTATTAAATTCATTAGCTCAGGCGAAAAGATGGAAGCCATCGACCGCTTCTACCCCGACCGGATGGCGGGAAGGATTTTGGGCATGGGCGATGTGGTGAGCTTGGTAGAGAAAGCACAACAAACCTTTGATCAAGATGAGGCGCGCAGGCTGAACGCCAAAATGCGCAAGAACCAGTTCGACTTCAACGACTTTTTAAACCAATTGCAGCAGATCAAAAAGATGGGCAACATGAAGGACATGCTTAGCATGATACCCGGCATGGGCAAGGCCATGAAAGATGTTGATATCGATGACAATGCCTTCAAACCTGTAGAGGCAATCATCCGATCGATGACGATGGAAGAGCGCGAAAATCCTGAAAAACTAAACGCCAGCCGCAAGACGCGCATCGCCAAAGGCAGTGGCACCAGCATCCAGCAAGTGAACCAATTGCTAAAACAATTTGAAGACATGAAGAAGATGATGAAGACCATGAACAAGATGGGCGGAGGCAAGAGAGCGTTGGGCGCGTTGAATCCGTTTGGGAGGTAAGAATCGTTATTATTATCATTCCTTTAGGATAATAAAACCGAAATCAAAATAATTGGTTTGACATAGTAAGAACATGAGCGTATTTACTACCATTTGGTAAAAACATCTTATTTGTCGGCTATCAAGGCTATCATGTTTCCACCTAGGCCGAGAAATATTCCCGGCTTAATACACGCTGAATGCATGTTAGCAATGACATTGGGGGCTCGGATCACGTCACCTTCGCGTATATTAGTCCGACAAGTAGTTTTATTTGCTCAGTGGGAAAATGAATTTGCGATTGACCAATTTTTGCAATCCAATTGGCTTGGCAAGATATTGATTCACGGTTGGCATACTCGGTTGATTTTTGTGCGGCAATGGGGAACGTTTGAAAACTTTACAATACCGGACGCCAATTTGGCAGCCATGCGAGAAAACAGCTATGCCGTTGCCGTAACAATAGCTCGAATGAAGTTTACTGAAATACCCAGATTCATTCGGTGGGGCAGACCTGTTGAAGAATTGGTTCGTGACCACCCTGGGACAACATTGTCATTGGCGTCAATTAGGTTTCCCAACACTGTTTCAACCTTTTCAATTTGGCGGAATCACACGGAAATGACAGACATGGTTCACGGACGTAGTTCAGTTCAAAATCCTGACCGGCATGCAAAGGCAATGCAGGAAAGAGATAGGAGAAATTTTCACTTCGAATTTACAACATTGAGGTTCAAGCCAATTTCGGAATACGGAAAATGGGATGGTAAAACAAACTTCACCGATAAACAGTGAAATGGCATTTGCATACCCCATTCAGAAGTTTCAAGATTGGTTTACTCAGCAATGGGTAATTCTTTGGGGAAAGAAAATAAGTCCCAAGGAATTCGATTGGTTAATGGGGCCCTTTGGAGAGATTGAATCTATCAGCGACAATTTCCCAAATCAATTAGCTATTAAAGAGAACTTAGTGGTAGAACAAACTACGAAACCAACCGGTCTGGTTCCATCAATTGAAACTCTTCAATTGGACACGAACGAAAGACATGCGTTGTCTAAACATGTCGCGGATTTCTATGAAAACACATCAGATTACGATCTGTCATTTGGCGTAAAATGGAATCCGCTGTTTAAACCGTTTGGGTTTTTGGTTAGCAGATTGTTCAGCACAAGAATAAACCAACTCAATATTCCGACCAGTAACAAGAATTTTTCGGAAACGATAAAAAGCGAAATCATCTCGCTGGTTGATCCCGTATCAGGCCAGAAAAAATACACATTCTGGCGCAGATCTTACCAGTCAGACGATCGACCGATTTATACTGGTGTCTATGGTACATGCGTATTGCCGTCAGGAAAAACATGCATTAAAGCAGTTTTTCCGTTGCCTCAAGGTAACGCAACCGTTATCTTGGTGCCGAGAGTGGGAAAAAATGGTGAGTTAATCTTAGACTCATCTGGACGAGCGTTTGGTGACGCTGGCTTTTACTTTTTGCTACGAGATTCCAAAGGCTCTTACTGGGCTCAATACATTTCATCATTTAGAGATACTTTAACCGTTTTCGCGGAGGGTCAAAAGGTATCCGCACATCAACAAATTTCTCTTTGGCATCACCGAGTAGTTGATTTTGAATACCAATTGAGACGAAAGACTTAATCACTGATATTGGCAAACAAAAAAATCCCGCTCATCGCGGGATTTTTTCTATTCAGATTTTAATGATGGCCTAAGCCGCCTTCCTCACACGCTCAAAGCTCACTTGCTTCTGTTCGGCAAGGCGTATCACTTTTAGTTTATCCAAAACACGAATCATCAGGTAAGTAGGATCTAATTCATGCCAGCGCACGCCACCGAAGTTAGCGCGTGAGCCATACTTATGGTGATTGTTGTGGTAGCTTTCGCCCATCATCAACACATCCACAGGCAAGAAATTTCTTGAGGTATCGCCTACTTCAAAATTGCGATAGCCGTACTTGTGCGCAAACCAGTTGATGATTGCCCCATGTATCGGGCTGAACATCCATTGAATCGGCAACAACAGCCACAACCACCAAACAATGGCAAACTGCCAGTAGAATGCAAAGTACAGTGTTCCCCAAAACAACCTTGAGGGCCAGCTGCGGGCAATCTTATCGAACGCATCCCAGCGAGGTACACCCTCAGTAAATCGGGCTTCAGGTACTTCTTTGCCACTTGCAATGGCAGAATAAATCGTTTTGGTTTTCCACATCATGTTCCAAATCGTTTCATCATATTTAGGTGAATGTGGGTCGTTTTCTGTATCAGCAAAAGCATGGTGCATGCGGTGCATAACGCCATAGCCAAACGGACTCAAGTAGTTGGAGCCTTGAAATATCCAGGTCAGTACAAAGAAAACCTTCTCAGTAGTCTTATTCATCGTAAATGCCTTGTGTGCAGCATAACGGTGCAAGAAAAATGTTTGAAAAAAGAGCGACAGGTACCAGTGCGCCACAAAGAAAATCAGAACTTCCTTCATTATACGGTTAAGTTTAAAGGTAAAAAATCGTTTTTCAGCCCAATTTGGCTGATTACCTGTAAGACCAGGCACTTGCGATTTTGTGACAGAAATGAGAAGAAAAATTACTTTTTGCCGCCAAATGCCCCGGCAATGTCCTGCTTTAAGTGGTGGATAAACTCATTGGCATTATCTAGCGTGCAGGCTTTTTTGAAGCTTTCAAACAATTGAGACGTCTCGGGCAGGCTTGGAGTGAACGATGTATCGGCCAGTTTTTTCTTGGCACGGCAAAACAACTGGCGGCAATGGTCGGCCTTCTTGTCCAACACTTTTTGGATGGCGTCATACTCCATGTTGAAGACCTCTTTGAGCAAATAAGTGGCACGCTCCAATGGTTCTAACTTGCTTTGTATCACCTTAAAGGCTGCAGCCAACTCTTTTTCGAAATCAATGTGAGCAATATCAGATTCTTTGAACTTCACCATCAACTCGGCCAATGAGATGGAATCCCAATACTCTTCTTTCTTTTTCTTGAGTGAATTAAGGTGGGTTAAGCAATTGTTGGTGACCGACTTGATGAGATAAGCTTTGGTATTTTGAATTTTGGTTTGGTCGATGCTCAGCCATTTTACAAATGTGTCTTGTACAATGTCTTCTGCATCGGCCTTGCAACGCAATAAGTTGTAAGCAATGTTTTGCAACATTGGTTGATACAGAACTATGGCTTGCGCTTGATTCAAAGCAAATTTTTTAAACAAGTTCAAAGGTACGGCTATTATCCGGGTTTAGCGAATATTTTTTTGGCGCTTACCTAACGGTGATTAGGGTGCGATAAACAAAAAATACGAAATTCAATTCTGAGCGTTTAGCCGGCACAAAACATTGACGAAGTACTCATTCCACCATGGTCTTCATAAAAAAAAAGAAACAGATTCCCCAGCGAAGAATCCCAGAAATCAAAAGCCTGGCTGTCGAGATATCCTTCGCTCTTTTTGCCGTTCTATTTAGCGAGCAGAATTGATTCGAGTGTACTTTACCTACTTGATCGACAACTACCGCTCAGGATTGGGTAGTGAGAGGAAAAAGTCAAAACCGTTCACTGTTTTGTACACGTTCGTACAGCACTTGACCTAAAAGGCAAATTGGTCACATGAAAAAAGCGTTTTGCAAATTGGTAAGGAGTTTGAATGATAATGATAAAATTAATCAACCTATGAAGACACTGATTGCAATTTTACTTTGGTTCATCTTGCTGATGATGTGCTGGCCAGTGGCACTCGCCCTCATTTTCATCCTCCCTATTATTTGGTTGTTGCTTCTCCCCTTCCGAATTGTTGGGTTCACCCTGGAATTGGTTTTCAAACTGATCAGCTCGATTTTGTTCCTGCCGTTTAAACTGCTGAAGGTGGCGTAGTTGGATACTAGATGCTGGATGCTAGAAACTAGCAACTAGAAACTGGCAACCAGAATCCATCAACAAGTATGCGCTATCCAGCCATTTCACTCAACTCTACCCACCTGGCAGTTTTTGTCTCAATTGTATCACCCAACTCCTGAATCTGAATAGCTAGTTTAGTGAGCGCGGTATGATCGGTGCTGCCGGCATTGAGTTGCGTGGTTAACTCAACTTTCTCTGCTTCTAACTTCTCAATTTCAGAGGGCAGCTTTTCCAGTTCAATTTTTTCGTTGTACGAGAGGCCTTTTTCGGTTTTAGCTTCAGGCTTTGCAGGTTGGATTTCTGTCTTTTGCGCAGCATTGCTCAACGCTTCTTTTTCATCCAAATACTCACGGA
>DHLV01000245.1:14722-27574 GCA_002405445.1 Flammeovirgaceae bacterium UBA4659
GATCCATGAAATAGCGATCGTGCGAAACGAGCAACAGACAACCTGTAAATTTGTCCAAGAAGTCTTCCAAACCATTTAGGGTGTCGATGTCGAAATCATTGGTCGGTTCGTCCAAAATCAAAAAGTTGGGATTGGTCACCAGTACCTTCAATAACTGTAATCTCTTCTTCTCACCGCCACTGAGCTTCTCCACAATGTTGTATTGCTTCTCGGGCGGAAACAGAAAGTTATCTAAAAACTTAGAGGCCGAAATCTGCGAGCCATCCGACAAGGTGATAAACTCGGCAATATTTTTTACCTCTTCTATCACCCGATTGGTGAGGTGAAGCGTCTGCACTTCTTGTGTGAAGTAGCCAATCTTGGTGGTTACACCTGGTATGATTTCACCCGAGGTGGGTTGAATTTTGCCGGTCAGCAAATCCAAAAAGGTAGACTTTCCGATGCCATTTTTGCCCACAATCCCAATACGGTCTTTCTTCTTGAAGACGTACGAAAACCGGTCCACCATCTTGCGTTCGCCATAGCTTTTGGATACCTGATGCAATTCCAAAATTTTACCTCCTTGGCGTGCCTCTTTGATGTCCAGTTCGAGCTTGTCTTTCTTCAGGTTTTGGGTGGCTTTTTCCTGCAATTCGTAAAAGGCTTCAATCCGGTATTTGGCCTTGGTGCCGCGAGCTTTGGGTTGCTTGCGCATCCATTCCAACTCTTTTTTCAATAGGTTCTTTGCCTTGGTCACTTCGGTCTTCAGCATCTCTTCGCGCTCTTGCTTCTTTTCCAAAAAGTAGGCATAGTTGCCGTTGTACCTATAAAGTTTACCTCGATCAAGTTCTAAAATCGACTTTGACACGTTATCTAAGAAGTAGCGATCGTGTGTCACCATCAGTACCGTCATGTTCTGGCCTCCCAAATAAGACTCCAACCATTCGATGGCCTCAAGGTCCAAATGGTTGGTAGGTTCATCCATGATGATGAGATCTGGCTCGGTCAACAGCATCTGTGCCAAAAAGATGCGCTTGCGCTGCCCACCCGAAAGCTGTCCAAACTTCTGGTCGAGGTCGGTGATGCCCAACCTGCCGGTAATCTCCTGCACTTTGGCATCGTAATCCCAGGCGTTGAGCTCCTCCATTTTTTCGAGCGCATGCTGCATACGGTCAGCACTCACTTCGGGGTGATGAAGACAGTCTTCATATTCGCGCACCGCTTGGGCGATTTTGTTCTTCTCGTCAAACAAAATTTCTTTGACAGACAGCGCATCATCAACATACGGTTGTTGGGTAAGGTACCCGAGTTTGATGCCTTCGCGCACGCTCACGACCCCGCCATCGGGGGTGAGTTGCCCGGTAAGAATTTTGAGAAGAGTAGATTTGCCTGTGCCGTTCTCGCCCACCAAAGCCACCTTTTCGCCCTGGCCAATGCCAAGCGTGATGTCTTTGAAGAGCCAGCGATCGTCAAACGACTTGGAAAGAGATTCTGCCGAAAGGTAATTCACGCCAATAAAAATTAGGGCGCAAAGGTAATCTAACGAAGCAGTAATTTACTCAGAACTCTCAGGCATTTACATGTTGCTTCTTGTACGCGCACAAGGCACAAAGGCCAAGTTGGAAGGATACAATCGAAGCGATGGTTAAAAATAGCATAGCACTCATCGGTTTTGGTTTGTAAAATAAAGTTCAAAAAACATTTTAAAAAACCTAATTATCAACAGGTTATATTACTTCAGTTAAAGCTAATTCTACTGAAAATCAGGCTACTACAATACCACCAAAGCGAGGCTATTTGGGGGAAAAGCACTCTCAAACCGTTTTCACGAGCACCTCTCGCCCGGCTGCCGCACCACCTTTACACGGTCAGGATTAAAAAATAAACGCCCGCTGTCAGCAAAAAGTGAGTGCGTTCAACGCGGTTGCTTCCTCGCGAACGATTTGAATCATTACTTTTGAGCATGGTCGATCACAGTTCAGAAACACACACCTGCAAAAGCTGCGGCAACCATTTCATTGGCAACTATTGCAACCAGTGTGGCGAAAAGGTTTTACGGGCAGCTGACCGGTCATTCAAGGCCTTTTTGAGCAACCTGTTAATTGCCATCACCTTTGCCGACAGCAAGGTGATACAAACATTGTGGTTGGTGCTGAAGAAACCGGGCTTTGTGTCATACGAGTTTAGCAACGGCAGGCGGGTGAACTATATCAAACCTATTTCTTTGTTTTTTGTGCTGAACTTAATTTACTTTTTATTCCCGGTGATCCAGCTATTCAATGCATCTTTCAACACACAACTCATCTCCCCTTTGGGAGGCTTGTATAAGGCAGTGGTCGCTCATAAAATGGTTGACCTGCACATGGACATTACCTCTTTCGGTCTGGTTTATAACCTGAAAACGACTTCGCTTGCCAAACTGATGGTGATGGTTTTTGTTGTGATCAGTTCACTGCCCCTCAACCTGCTGTATCTGAGAAAGAACCGCTACTTTACCGACCATGTAGGCTATGCCGTGGAGTTGGCTTGTTTCAACCTGTTTGTCAATGCGATTCTATTATCAGTTGTGGCCGCCTTTACCGGGCTAGGTAAGTACCTGGATGAAGTTGTGCTCACGGGTATCTTCATCGCCACCAATTTGTATTTTGTTGTCCGCTCCAGCCATCAATTTTATGGTGAAAAAAGCTGGCGACTTGTAACCAAATCAATCGTGATGATCGTATTTCTCAAAGTATCGCTTGAAATTTACCGGTCGATATTGTTCTTCGTTACAATTGTCTCGCTGTGATGAAAAGAAGTTGAACGGAGTATTTTTTGACCAGCTTCTATGCGCACAAGCATCCATCCGAAGTTCCCGGGGTTACGGCATCGGGTAATCCAATCAGCGCGGCCAAGGCTTCAGCTGCATACGGTTTGTGCAGACAATCAATTTCTGGTGATCAAAAACTCCACACGCCTGTTCATTCTGCGTGCTTCTTCCGAATCATCGGTGGCAATGGGTCGCGTGCCGCCAAACCCTTTGCCCTTTACCCTGCGTGCAGCAATCCCCTTGCTCACCAAATACGATTTGATCTTATCTACGCGCTGCTGCGAAAGCAGCAAATTCTTTTTTGCATCACCACGGTTGTCGGTGTGGCCTTCGAGTTCAATCTCAACCTTGGCGTTTGTTTTCAAAAAATCCACAACAGCATCCAACTCGGCATAACTTTCTTCGAGCAGCGTGGTGGTTCCCATGTAAAACAACACACTCTTTAGATTCACCAGCGTACCGACATCAATCGGCTGCAATGAAAAATTCAACTCCAACGCTTGAAGGTGCAACGTCCTCAAGTCCAGGCGCTCCAACGCATTGACAAAACCCTGGCGCTCAACGTCTATATTGTAGACTTTGGTGGAGGGAATCACGATACGATACTGGCCATTTGCTTTTGCAACAATCGAAAAGGAAGAATCTGACTTAAACCTGATCGAAGCAGGAATGCCTGCATTGGTTTTTGAATGGCTGACCTTGCCAAACAAAATGATAGCGTTGGTGGTTTTGTTTTCATATACTTTTTCGCGGATTTTCAGCAGGGTATCTAATTGTGGCTTTGGAACAAAAACCGTATCGGCCAGCACCTTGATGACACCATAGCGGTTGCTGTCATGCGTGGAAGTAAAAAGCGAGTAACCAACGTCAGTAAACCTCCGAAAATACAATTCGCGTGATTCGGTATTTACCATTGTACCCACTGATATAGGTGCAGACCAATGCTCCCATGTTTCGTCCAAACGTTGACATAAAAAAACATCAAAACTGCCCGCGCCATTCAAACCATTACTTGAAAAATAGAGCGTGTATCCGTCATCGCTGATTGAAGGTGTCCATTCCTGAAATGGAGTGTTGATGTTTTTGCCCAGGTTTAACGGCTCAGACCATCGGTTGTCGTTTTTGAACGATACATAGATGTCCTCTCCCCCTAAGGTGCCGTACGATTCGGCCGAAAAGACGAAAATGTTTCCTTCTCGGTTAACATAGCCACTGCCATGCTGCGATCGGTTGAGGAAATACGGAATGGTAATATTTTCCGGTGCAGACCACCCGGTACCTCGTTGCTGCGAAGTTGAAATACCCTGTGTGGTTACAGTACCGTTGGCGTAGTGGCCCCACAGGTACATGTCGCCACCATTCGAAAAACCCAGCACGGCATTGTAGTTTTCATTGTTGACCACGGTGCCCCCATGAATGGGCGCCTGCCAACGGCCATTCAGAAATAGCGACACCCAAATATCGCCCGGGTCTTTTACACCGCCTATGTTTTGTGGGTGGTTGGCAATGGTGAGGTAAAGAACCCTGCCATCCAAACTCAATACCGGATTTTGTTCATCATAGCGAGAATTCACATTGAGCAGTGAAGGCGTTTGGCTCCGTACCTCACCCAATCCTGCGGAAACGATGATACACACAACCGCTAACCTCACCCGAAAAAAAATACGCTGCGCAGAGTAATCATTCATACAATTTTTTTTTGAGAACAAACCGTTATTTGCTCACCCACTCACTTCCCTTTAAAGAAAAGCGCCAGGGCAACCGGGCATCATCGCCAGCATAATCGATCCCAATACGAGTTGAGTCTGCAATGCCGGCACGTGGCACCTGCACGTTTCGGTCTTCGATCCAGATTTCATTACCCTGTAAACTTAATCCATTGTGGTTTTGTCCGATACCCATCGCCCTCGTGAGTTTACCGGGCCCGCTGGTGATCTTCTTCACACTCGAAGCCCTCGTGCGGCCGATCATCACATCCTGCCCCTCCAAAGGTCTCAGCGCACGTATCAATACTGCGTCTGCTTTCCACCTCTGATTGGTGACCACATTGACCATTTGGTGGATTCCGTAACACAAATAAACGTAAGCAACACCACCGGGCTCAAACATCACTTTGTTGCGGCCGGTAAGGCCGCGGTACGCATGGCATCCTCTTTCTTTATACGAATACGCTTCAGTTTCCACAATCACACCGCTTGTTAACAATCCGTTAACACTGGTTACCAACACTTTACCAATTAATTCTTTGGCTATCTGAACCACATTTTGCCGTTGGTAAAACGATTGCGCCAGTTTCACTTTTGATAAACGAATTCTTCTAAATTTGCGCCTCAAATTAACCAGACAAATTCATATGAAAAACATTTTAGCGATTGCTTTGCTGGTGGTTGCCGTTGCCGCGCAGGCACAAGTGCAAACACCCCAACCTAGCCCCGCAGCTTCAGTTTCCACAAATGTGGGATTGACCGACATCAAAATTGATTACTCCCGCCCCAGCGCAAAAGGCAGAAAGATTTTTGGTACAGATGCTAACGTAGTGGTGCCATTTGGCGCCATTTGGAGAACGGGTGCCAATAACGGAACTAAAATTACTTTTAGCGACAACGTAACGGTTGAAGGCATCGCAGTGCCCAAGGGTGAGTATTTGATTTTCTCATGGCCTGGCGCAACCGAATGGACAGTATCATTGTACAAAGACATTAAGCTTGGTGGCAACACGGGCGGATACGACAAAACGCAAGAAGCAGCCAACTTTAAAGTAAAAAGCGAGAAGCTGACTGAACGCGTGGAAACACTCACGTTTGAAATTGGTGACATTGCTGCCGATAGCAAATCAGCCAAAATTCAAATGGCCTGGGAAAACACTTCAGTGAAGTTCACCGTAGGTGTAGATTATGACGCAAAAGTGATGAAGTCAATTGAGGCAAGCACGAAAGTAAACCCCAACAACTACTTTCAGGCTGCCGTGTATTATCTTGAAAACGGCAAAGACATGAAGCAGGCCAACGAGTGGATCAACAAAGCTGTAGAGGCAAATCCCACTGCGTTTTGGATGTTGTACCAAAAGGCGCGCATCCAAGCTAAGTTAGGCGACAAAGCTGGCGCAATGGCTACCTCTAAAGCATCTTGGGAAGAAGCGAAAAAAGCTAACAACCGTGATTATCAAATGATGAATGAGGAGCTTCAAAAAGGTTTGAAGTAATCGTCAATTCATTGCATCTCGAAAAGGCAGGGTTTATGACTCTGCCTTTTTTATTGACGTAGTTTTTGAAAAAGATTGGAATATTACCGCCAGCACTAATACAACAACACACCCAATAATATTATAATACAAAAACGCAATCTGCTCATAAAACAAAAAGTAGCAAGCAAGTACTACGCTTTCTCCTATCAATGCTGCGATGAACACCGCATTGCTTCCCACTTTCTTCAGGTAAAACGCCACCAGAAAAATGCCGAGTATCGTTCCATAAAAAAGTGAACCAACAATATTTACGTACTGAATTAAATTTTCAGCAAAATTGGCAAGGGCGGCAAACACCATCGCAATCACAGCCCACAAAATGGTAAAGAAACGCGATGCTTTTAAATAATGGCTTTCGCTCCCATCAGACTTTACTGATCGTTTGTAAATATCAACAGTGGTGGTTGATGCCAATGCATTCAATTCAGAAGCCATGCTCGACATCGCGGCAGAGAACATCACCGCCAACAGTAAGCCAATCAATCCATGGGGCAAGTAGTTCAATACAAAATTGAGAAAGATGTAATCTCTGTCTTGTGTTTTGGCTAGCGGCACAGCCTCTGCAATGGTTGCCTTCACTTCTTTGCGAATGGCTATTTCCTCGTCTTGCAGCGCCTGATAGTTCGCTTTTGACTTTGTCTTTAACGCTTCATCATCGGCCTGAATTCCCTTCAGCAACCCATCTGCGGCTTCGCGTTTCTTTGCATATACGTGCGCATACTGCTGTTCCAGCAACCGAATCGAATCCGCTTGAGCAGTTTGCATCGCCTGGTTTTTGAGCGTGGCATTGTGAAAAACGGGTGGCTGCACAAACAAGTAGAACACAAATACTAACACGCCAATAAAAAGAATAATGAACTGCATCGGGATCTTAAGCAAGCCATTAAAAATCAAACCCATTCGGCTTTCGCGGATCGACTTCCCACCCAGGTAACGTCCTACTTGCGATTGGTCGGTGCCGAAATATGACAAAAACAAAAAGGTAGAAGCAATCAGCCCCGACCAGATATTGAAGCGGTCGTTCCAACTAAAATTTGTGGTCACAATGTTCAGCTTGCCCAACTCTCCCGCCAATTGAATCGTATTCCCAAACGAAACATGATCGGGTAATAACCGGTAAGCAATCACTCCAGCCAGCAACATCCCGCCCATGATGACGGTCATCTGTTGGCGCTGTGTCAAACTCACCGCCTTTGTCCCACCTGATACGGTGTAGACAATCACCAAAATACCGATCAAAAAAGTGGTGATGAAAATGTTCCAACCCAAAATAGTTGATAGAACCAAAGCGGGTGCAAACAAAGTGATACCTGCGGATAACCCGCGCAAAATCAAAAACAAAATAGCCGCAAGCGTTCGTGTTTTTAAATCGAAACGCGTTTCCAAATATTCGTAGGCGGTGTAGACTTTCAATCGATAGTAAATGGGCACCATCGTTACGGATATGATGACCATTGCAAGTGGCAACCCAAAATAGAATTGAATGAAGCGCATGCCATCTTCGATAGCCTGGCCGGGCGTAGACAGAAAGGTGATGGCACTGGCCTGTGTGGCCATGATCGAAACCCCGATCATCCACCACTTCATGGTATTGTCTCCTTTCAGATAGCCATCGATGTTCTGAGCACCGCGCGTTTTCCAAGTTCCGTAAAGAACTATGGCGAGTATGGTACCAAACAATATGAACCAATCGAGGTAATTCAAAAAGATTTCAGATTTAAGGTGTGAGATTTCAGATTTTGCAGCCTAGTTGAAATAACTGGTGAGAATTGAAAAAAGTAAAACTTGCAATAGCATGAATCCGAGTACGAGGTAATACCACGTGCTCCATTCATTAAATACAGGTGGTTGCTCTTCCATTTCTCAGAAAAATTAGTTTTCCGATTTGGCCGTGTTTCTCCAGTTAATCATATCTGCATAAATGGAGTTTTCTGAAGCAGTGTCATTCAGTATTTGGTCGTAAGTCCAGTGTTTGATGTCCATCAGATATTCTACCATTAATCGCCCTTTGTAATAATAGTTTGGAGCCTCACATCCGCCTTCTTCAATCAAAATCCACACGTCTTTGGCTTTGCTTTCCAGATCAATATATCGATCTACTTCGCTTACCAAGCTGTAATTTTTGTCGGTAAGTCTAGGTTGCCGTGCTATATATTCCGGATACCCTTCTAACTTCCACATTTCTGGGTGCTTTATTGGGTTGAATTTCAAAATCCCATACTTATTAGTTTGTAAGCAATGAATCATTTCATGAGCAATGAGATACGATAAACGGGACTGACATTTTGCATGAAATGTTCTGAAGAACAAATCTTGCTTGGCGTTAATTTGAACTTTAATCGTCACGTTGTTGTCAGTTGCCCGCGCAGAAGGGCCAAAGCCTAGTAGTCTATCGTCAATCTTATTAAACAATGAATTAAAACAAAGAAGAATGTCGTATTCATAACCAGGGTCGTTAATTTCAGATTTCTCAACGAGACCCATCGCATCATCAAGAAGTAGAATGATATCATTAGTTATTTTATCATTTGAATAAACGGTGAATTGTTTGTACTCCAATTTATTTGCAAATAATGGCTGAGGAAATAATAGAATTGTTGCAAGACTTGAAATCGTAAGCAAAATTGTCAATGCCGCTGTAGCAAAAAATCGTTTAATTTTTCTTTTCATGTCAATCAATTTAAAGCCGCAACTTTAATGTCCTTTAATTGGCTCTTTACTTCGCCTTGGTTCTCACCTTCTTCTTCACTTTTATCACTTCTGGCTTTGGCTTCTTTAGCGAAACCAAGTTCGCAAATAGCTTGTAAGCACCCGGCACACCTTCAGGCAATTCGCGAAAAAACGAAAGGCCTGTGTATACATAATAACCCTCGCCATACTGCGCCACCAGTAAACTTCCGTTTCGTGCCGGCTCATTGGTATCGTTCATCGACAGCAACGCTTCATATTTTTCATCCCACGCATTAGGGAAATAGAGGCCACGCTCTTGCACCCACCCTTCAAAATCTTTGGCGGTAATCTTGTTAGGGACATTAAGCACCGGATGGTCGGGTTTCAATATTCTCACTTCGCTGTTCTCTTCAGTAACCCTATCGCGCGAAAGTGCAAGGGGATAGGGCGAAAATTTATCTTTGTCGATTTCCAAATCATTATTGGTGTTGTATTGAACAATTAACGTTCCGCCTTCCTTCACATATTGAAGCAAATCGGGCATAATAAAACGAATCCGTTCGTTGGTATTTAGCGTGCGAACTCCCAACACAACCGCGTCAACTTTTTTCAGATTGCCTGCAGTAATCTCTTCGTTCTTCATCTCCCACACTTCATAACCCATGTTGCGCAAACTCGCGGGCACATCATCGCCTGCACCACGGACGTAGCCAATCACAGCTCCCTCTTTTTTCAAGTTAAGCTTGAGCAACTCTTCTTCAGCCTTTGGCAATAAAGTCTGCGTGGGAATGTGGTCGTACTGAATAGTCTGTAAAGAATAATCATACTTCGAACCATTTATTTCCGCAACGGCCTTTACAGTCGCTTTCAATTCATCCTTGCCGGGATAAACCGAAATATGAAGCATTTTTTCTTCTCCTCGTTTCTTCAATTCAAACGGACTGACCGCAGGCTCGGCCCGCCAACCCATGGGCAGTTCCAGCGATACGCTGCCATTCAAGGGTGTGGCCGATGCTGACTTCACCAATACATTCAACACTTGCGGTTGGTCGTTCGTGAACAAATACACGGGTTTATCCAGGTTGACCAACACGGGCGGAACAATTTCAAACGGACGCGACAACTCTCCTTTTACGGGGTCTGTCCACTTGTATACGAGCGGAACACTAACCGATAAATTTTCTCCGTTTACTTTAAATGTAAAATCGAATGTAGAGGCAGGATCGTTCTCCGGCTTTCCAATCAAATTTTTGTCGGCAAACGAAAACAAGCCCAGCGAATGTTTTTCCTTCAACCAATAGGGCCCTGAGTAGCTTGCTCCTTCCAACAATTTTCGCTTGGATTTGAAATTGAGCGGAATGTTATTTTTAAGAGCAGTGTTTAGCGTGCTATCCCAATTCACCGAAGCAGATTGAATGGATTGTAAATTTACATCGGCTGACGAGCGATTGATCACTTCAAATGTAGCAACCAAAGGCTGGCCGGGTGAAACGTAAAAATTATCGGCCACTACTTCCACAAAAAGGCCGGCACAATCTAGAATTAACTGATTTACTTCAGCCAACTTTCTATCTCGCCAAACCGAGGCGCCTAAGTTTGAAATCTCTTTGCGGATTGCGAGCAACGAAGGAATAGAAGCCGCGGGATTTTCTTCTTTGTACTCGTTCAGCATTTTTTCGACAAGCGATTGAATTTTCTCCGCGCCTTTTACTCTCGACCAAGTTGTATTCACGCCATCAAAAACATCATTGGTATGGCGTTCCCCTTTTACATATTCAAAGAACTCAAGTGCATCGCCTCTCCTGCCGGGAGAACCAAATCCTTGGCTTTTATGCTGGGTACGACTCTCGGCAGCTATTTCTGAGTATGATTTACCGAGCAGCGTATTGTAGGTACCAACATTCATCGTCAAGATACCCGGTGTCTTCTCATTGATTGCCTGGTTCCACCAACGGCCGGTATTTGTGTACAGCCTTTTTACTTGCCAAGTTCCAAACTGCTTTGCGTGCTCAGCAAATTGGTTGGGGTCGTTCGTTAAATCAAATGCCTCTTGGGCTAGAATAGCGGAAGCCGTGTGGTGTCCATGCCCTGCACGTTCATCGGGTGGGAATCGGGTGAGAATAACATCAGGCTGAAATTGACGAATCACCCTTACGACATCCGATAGTATCTCTTGTTTGTTCCAAATCGCAAAGGTCTCGCTCGCGTTTTTTGAAAACCCAAAATCGTTGGCGCGGGTAAAAAACTGTTGGCCTCCATCAATGCGCCTGGCGGCCATCAACTCTTGTGTACGAATCAATCCCAGTAAGTCGCGAATCTCAGGCCCAATCAAATTTTGCCCGCCATCGCCACGCGTCATGGAGAGGTAAGCCGTAGTCGCTAATCGATCGTTGGCCAAATAGGCAATCGCCCGCGTATTTTCATCATCAGGATGTGCGGCCACGTATAAAACTGAACCCAAAAAGTTCAGCTTTCGCATCTTTAACCTAATTTCAGAAGCACTTGCCTGCTTTCGCAACTGCGAAAAGCCTTGAAAACCTGTACTTAACCAACAGCATAGAAATAGAACTATCAATCGCATAACTAAAAAATGAAATGGCTCGAAAGATAAGACGATTGAACGACTCCACCATTTAATAAAATGTTAATGGCTCTACGTTTTTCCTTTAGCGGTCAAATGGCAGTTGCTCATTGGTTTTTTAGTCTGATATTTGCCAAAACTTCCATTTGCTATGATTGACAAACAAGTGCCCAATGCAGATGCAGCGGTGAACGATATTCCAGACAATGCCACTTTAATGTTGGGCGGTTTTGGCCTCTGCGGTATCCCCGAAAACTGTATTGCTGCGTTGCTTCGAAAAGGAGTGAAAGAATTGACTTGTATTTCTAACAATGCGGGTGTTGATGATTTTGGGATTGGTTTGTTGCTGAAGACACGACAGGTAAAAAAAATGATTTCATCTTATGTGGGTGAAAATGCTGAGTTTGAAAGACAACTGTTGTCGGGTGAATTGGAAGTTGAGTTGATACCGCAAGGCACGTTGGCAGAGCGAGTGCGCGCGGGTGGTGCGGGCATTCCGGCTTTCTTTACGCCAGCAGGTGTAGGCACAGAAGTGGCCCAAGGAAAAGAGACAAGAGTCTTTGAAGGTAAAACCTATTTGATGGAGCAATGGCTTCGTGCCGATTTCTCCATTGTAAAAGCCTGGAAGGGTGACACCTCTGGTAACTTGATTTATAAAGGCACCGCGCGCAACTTTAATCCCATGATGGCCACCGCGGGCAAAATCACCATCGCAGAAGTGGAAGAACTGGTGCCTGTTGGCGCACTCGATCCAAACCAAGTTCACACACCGGGTATTTTTGTGCACCGGATTTTTCAAGGGAAGAATTACGAGAAGAGGATTGAACAACGAACCATTTCTAATTCGATGATTCGATGATTTGCTGATTTGCTGATTCGATAATTTGTTGATTTGTAAATTCGTTAATTGCCTACATTCTATAAGACCTAATTTAGTTCAATGATGGCTGACTCAAAAAAATATAATCCTAACCTTAGCGACAATCTTATCGTGAACCTGACCTTTCAGTTTTCGCTGGACATTGTTAAGTTTTCAGAACTGCTAGAATCAAAAAGAAAATTTGCCATCGCTAATCAACTTATACGCTCCGGCACCTCTATTGGGGCCAATGTAAGAGAATCACAAAATGCCGAATCAAAAGCCGATTTCGTTCATAAAATGAAAGTTGCAGCAAAAGAAGCTGACGAAACTGAGTATTGGCTGCTAATCGCTAGTCACTCTGAAAACTATCCAAACTGCGATGATTTACTGACTAAAATCCTGAGTATCAAAAAAGTCGTGTCGAAGATTATCGGTACGTCAAAGGGTGGCTCTGACCAATAACCGAATTAACAAATCAACGAATCAACGAATCAAATTATGCTGGATAAAGTAGGTATCGCTAAACGAATCGCACAAGAAGTAAAAGATGGAATGTACATCAACTTGGGCATCGGTATTCCCACGCTGGTGGCAAACTACATTCCTAAAAATATAAATGTTGTCCTTCAATCGGAAAATGGATTGCTCGGCATTGGCCCCTTCCCTACCGAGGAAGAAGTAGACCCAGATTTAATCAATGCAGGCAA
>DHLV01000245.1:27702-27907 GCA_002405445.1 Flammeovirgaceae bacterium UBA4659
CCCAGATTTAATCAATGCAGGCAAGCAAACCATTACCATGATGCCCGGCTCTGCACTATTTAGCTCAGCCGATAGCTTTGGAATGATACGGGGTGGAAAAGTCAACCTCACCATTTTGGGTGCCATGGAAGTTTCAGAGAATGGGGACATCGCCAACTGGAAAGTGCCTGGCAAAATGGTGAAGGGCATGGGCGGTGCCATGGAC
>DHLV01000187.1 GCA_002405445.1 Flammeovirgaceae bacterium UBA4659
TGGTACCCGTGTCATATCCCAATAATTGGATTATTTTGCCTGACCAACCCCGGTTACTGTTGCATCGGGGGCGCGTTGAAGTAATTTTCCACCAACCGATCCAAACAGCGGGCATGGGTTTGAATGACATTTCGGAACTGAGGCAACGGGTTTATGCGGTGATCGATTCTGAATTGAAAAGCCACCATGTACCTGACACCGGTAGTCGCTGACCGTTACCTGCGGAAAAAAATAACACTATGTCGATTGACCGCCTTACACTTGAAAAAATTGCGCACCTCGCTCGCCTTGAATTGAACGAAGCAGATGCCGACAAAGCATTGAGCGATATGAACCAAATGCTCCTGTTTGTCGAAAAGTTAAAGGAAGTCGACACCCGTGGTGTGGAGCCGCTCGTCACTATGAGCCATGAGGTAAACGCACTGCGCAGCGATGAAGAATACCCTCACCTGGAAAGAGCAAAAGCGTTGGCCACTGCACCGGATCACGACACGCAATACTTTCGGGTTCCCAAAGTGTTAGAATAAGATAAAGACGCAGATCGATGCAATCACTGAGTTTCTGGAAGGCCTGGGCAAAACCCTATCAGTACCTGTTTTTTCTGTTAAGTGCACTGGCGATTTTCGGTGTCGCACTGTTTTGGTGGGGCTACCTGCAAGATTCGTGGGGCACATTTACATGGCGAACGATGCATCAAATCGAGCCGGTGGAAAGCAGCGGAAGCACTTTTCTTGTCGGGCCGTTTGACGTGCGCGAGCCTGTCACCAGTCTTGTAGTATTCGAATCACACCTGGGCAGCGATCTGCAGCCGGTGCACTTTGTTCAGTATTTCTTTCTGGCGTGCATGGCCATGGGCATGCTCACCATCGCAGCAATCATCACCACACTCAAACGTTTTTCTTTTTTTGTAGGAATGAGTTTGCTCATCCTGTGGGTCATCAGCCTGAAACTTGAATCTCTGCATCTGTTTGGGTTCACCAACCGGATGCCCACATTTGCCATCATTGCCATGTTGGGCATTACAAGTTTTTATTTTCAATCGTTTCGAAGCGATGCCGCTTTTTGGTTGCGTTGGGCGGTGTTCCAGGCACTCGGAATTTTGGTGGGGATGGTATTTGTCATTGGCAGCAACGTGGCCGACCCGCTGTTGCAGGTATCTGCCAATGGTATTATAGCAGGCACCGTGCTCGCTTTGCTGTTTGCGCTGTTCGCTTCGCACGAAATCATTGCACTGTTTGTGGGCATTGTTACAAACACAAGGCGACCCAGCAAGAGCGCATTGCATTTCTATGCCATCTCAGGAGTTTACCTGGCAAACCTGTTGATTTCATATTTGGTCAAAGAGGGTGAATTGAATATCAGTTTTTGGGTCATCGATTCGTTTTTCCTTCTCACTGCTTCGGCAGTGCTGGCAGTATGGGGTTTCAACAGGCGCGAGCCGTTGTATGCCGATTTCCTGTCATCGCCCGTGCTGGCCGTGTTGGCGTGCGTCAGTTTGCTGATGATCTGTTATTCGTTCTTGTCTTTGTTAATTGCTACAGCTAACAATACGCTGATTGATACTTTACAGGATTTGATATTGTATGCACACCTCGGTTACGGAATTATTTTTGTGGTGTACGTAACAGCCAATTTCGGGCCCATGCTAATGGCCAACCTGCCGGTGTACAAAATCCTTTACAAGCCCGATACGATGCCTTTTTTTACGTTCCGAACAGGTGCTGCCATCGCCACTTTTGCGTTTCTTTCGGCAGCTACACCGTGGAGCGCCTATATTGACAGAACCAATGCCGGCTACTACAATGCGCAGGGCGATCTAGCGTGGCAACAGGGCGAAACAACTGCTGCCGAGGGATTCTATAAAAAGTCTCTGGTATACCGGCATCGTAATCACCACGCCCACTATGCACTTGGCACGCTGTACACCCAGCAACTGGACCCTGTCAAAGCACAAAAGGAGTTCAACACGATCGCAGAATACACACCCAGTGAAATGGGGGTCATCAATTTGGCAGAGTTGAATGGCACAACCGGTAATCCATTGACGCAGGCTTTGGTATTGCAGGAAGGGTTGAAAAGAATACCCGGTAGCGGCAGGCTGCAAAATGCGCTCGGGTTGGCATGTATGCAGTTACAAAGCCGTGACTCAGCACTTTTCTATTTCAACCAGGCTCGCCAAAGTAAAAACACCGAAGAAGCAGGCGAGACAAATCTGTTGGCAGCAGCCGCCAGGTTTCAACTGCATTTTCCGGCAGACTCGCTTTTGGCGTTGTTGAAATCCAAAGAACCATCTGCGCAAAGCAATGCACTTGCCCTTGCCAACGTACAAGGCACAACATTGGCGCTTCCCTACCGGCTTCCCGAAGACACCGTGCTCTCTGTCAGGCAAGGTGTGCTATTGGTCAATTACCTCATCAACCAGGGAAAGGCAATCGACACCGCCATGTTGCGCCAGGCAGAGGCGCTCTCGCGGAAGCCATCGAATGAAATGTTTAAAGATGGACTACAGGCCGCAGTGGCTCACTGTTATTACCGCCACGGCATCACTAAAAAGGCAGCAGAGCTGGTGCGCGAAATTGCCTACCGCACAGGCAAAGGAAAATACTTTCAACAACTCGGCATTTGGATGCTGCAACAGGAAAACCCGACCACAGCGGCCAGGTACTTTAGAATCGCAGCTGAAAAGGGTGTGCCGGATGCCCCTTGGTTTCAGGCTCTCAGTTGGCTGGAAGCCGACAGCCTCGAAAAAGCCAAGCCACTGTTGACTGAACTTATCGGCAAAAAGGAAAGCGCTGACGCACAGCGATCGCAAGCGCTGCTGCCATTGCTCAGGTCAACCGCAAGTCAAGTACCGGGTAGCGATGAAGCCAAAGGAATTGTAGCACGCTACCGCATACCACCGGATGACACCACCGCCTTTCACAAAATAGTCGCGCAAATTTCGGACCCAAACATCAAAGCGGGCTGCCTGTTGGCGAGAAGCAAAAAGTACTTCACTTTAGATGAGGTGGACGAGGCGATCAGCCTGCTGCAGCGCATGAGAGGGCTGGCGATCACAAACAAAATGCTTTATGAAGAGATTCAGTTTTTCAATGTGTTGCTGACGGCACATCAAAGAGACTGGAAAGCCCTCAAACAATTGTTGCGCACTGTTGACCTAAATCACAGGCCGTTGTATCAGATGTATTTCAACGCGCTGCTGGCGGATGCGGAAGAAAATCGCGGACTGGCAAAACCGGCATTTAGTTTTCTTGCTAACGCCTCCATTCAATCAGACGAAATTGCCCGCGCCACAGCCCGTTTTTTTTTGAAAGACACTACCGACAGGCTGAAGCCATACAGTGTGATCGTGAATGGATTATTGGCAAGGCCAAACTCCATTAAATTATTGAAGATGTACGTGATAGAAGCGGCTAGGCTGGGGTTTGACGAAGAGTCAGGCGAAGCGCTGGAAAAACTGCGCAAGCTGATGACACCGCGAGCTTTCAATGCATACGTGCGCGAAAACCCTGATTTTTTTGAGGTGGAATAGACACCAATCGACAAAAAAACCTGACTTCGGTTCTTTCAAAATTTTAGATTACTCTAAATTTTATTTTTTATTAAACGAATTAATTAAATTTGCTAGTCTAAACCGAAGAAGATGTGTTTGCGGCTGATTTTGGGGGTTTTAATATTGGGCAGCATTACAAGTTGGGGGCAAACTGCCAGCCTTACTGGAAGTGTAACCCACCAAAACCAACCGGTTGAATTTGCCAATATACAAGTGCTACAGACGTCAATTGGCACCACCACCAACGCAGAAGGACGATTCACTTTAGTCAATCTGCCATTGGGTAAGGTAACCCTGAAAGTATCTTCTATTGGCTATGTAACGCATAGCATTGAAGTGATATTAACTGCTGGAAACAACACCGTAGCGGTGGCGCTTGACGAAGATGCAAAGCAGTTAGAAGAAGTGGTGATTACCGGCACCATGAAAGAGGTTACCAAAATAAATTCGTCAATACCGGTGGAAGTTTACTCACCCACCCTTTTCACAAAAAACCCCACGCCCAGCATATTTGAATCGCTCAACATGGTGAATGGCGTGCAGCCACAAATCAATTGCAACGTGTGCAACACGGGCGACATCCACATCAACGGGTTGGAAGGCCCCTACACGATGATCTTGATCGATGGTATGCCCATCGTAAGTAGTTTGGCCACCGTTTACGGATTGTTTGGTATACCCAACAGTATGGTGAAACGGATTGAAGTAGTGAAAGGGCCTGGCTCCACGTTGTATGGATCTGAGGCAGTAGCGGGTGTCATTAACATCATCACACAAGATCCAAGCACAGCACCCAAATTGAAACTGGATGTTTTTGGCACTTCGATGGGAGAATACAACACAGACGTCTCTTCGGCTTTTCGCGTGAAGAAATCATCTGCGATGCTGGGGATCAATTATTTTAACTTCGATAAAAAATGGGATGTAAACAATGACAACTTCACCGATGTTACGCTGCAAAACCGCGTATCGTTGTTCAACAAATGGAATCTGCACCGGAAATCGGGCAAGCGTTTTTCATTGGCAGGCAGATATATCTATGAAAACCGCTGGGGTGGTGAATTGCAGTGGACGGAAAAATACCGGGGATCAGATGTGTATTATGGCGAGTCCATACTGACCAGGCGAAGTGAGCTGATCGGCACGTATCAGTTCAATACGAAAGAAGACCTGCAGTTCGACTTTTCTTATAACCACCATTTTCAGGACTCGTACTATGGGCAAACCTACTACCTGGGCGATCAGCATACCTCTTTTGCGCAATTGCGGTGGTCAAAAAAAATTGGAAACCATGATTTGCTGAGCGGTACCCCGTTTAGGTTTACCTATTACGATGACAACACCGCTGGCACGGCACGGCCAAATGGAGAAAATCGTCCTGCCGTGACACTGCTGCCAGGCATTTTTGTGCAGGATGAAATCAAATGGTCGCAACACTTTACCACACTTGCCGGTGTGCGTTATGACCATCACAACCTACACGGCTCGATTGTGACACCAAGGCTCAGCTTCAAATTTTCACCCAACGCATTGAACACGATCCGCCTGACGAGCGGCAGCGGCTACCGGGTCGTTAACTTATTTACGGAAGAGCACGCTGCACTGTCTGGTTTTCGGCAAGTGGAAGTAAAAAATGATTTGCTACCTGAGCGCTCGTGGAACGTGAACTTAAACTATGCCAAGAACATCGCGTATCAAAGTGGCTACGTGAATATAGATGGCAGCCTATTCTACACCTATTTCGCCAACAAAATTGTAGGTGACTTTTTGAGTGACCCCAACAAAATCATTTACGATAACTTGAAAGGGTATGCGCTATCACAAGGACTCACATTGAACGCAGATATGGCTTTTACCAATGGACTCAAGGTGATTACAGGTGCCACGTGGATGGACGTATTTTTGAAGAATGAAAGTGGTGAGAAAATCCCACAATTACATGCCCCAGCGTTTTCGGGCACGTTTGCTATCAGCTATACATTGCCAAAGTCCGGTTGGGCTTTTGATCTCACGGGCCGCACGTATGGCTCCATGCATTTGCCGGTGGTGCCCAACGACTTCCGGCCTGCCACTTCGCCATGGTTCACTATCATGAATGTGCAGGTGACGAAGCCAATCAATAAAAATTTGGAAATATATGCCGGTGTAAAAAACCTGCTGAATTTCTTGCCCGAAAATCCGTTGCTTAGGCCGTTTGATCCATTCGACAAGAACGTAGGGGTAGATAACCCCAATGGTTACTCATTCGATGCGAGCTACAACTATGCACCCATGCAGGGATTACGAGGAATGATGGGTGTGCGGTGGACGATTAAGTAAGTCGTTTTTGTTTCTGGATATCGCTTACTTATCAAACTTTGAGATCTTTTTGTTCGAATACTTTTCTTTCTCAGTTTTCAATTCGGTAAGCCATTTCAAATACATTTCCTTTGGCATTTGCCGATAGCCAAGTTCGTGTATGTGCGCGTAAAGATTCTGTAACTTATTGAAATGCTTTTTGACAAGTTCTTTGTCGTTAGAGTTCTTATATTTTTGGTCAAAAATCAATTTTAGTGTTTCTGCTTTTAACAGAAGGGCATTGATGTAGTTAGGGAAATAGCGCAGGGCAGTATCACAACACTTTATTATAAAATCTAAGTCTTCGTTTTTGGTCTTTCGTTTAAATCCTTCCGCCAAGTCAATTAGACAGAGCGCAATGCTTTCCTTTTCATTAAGTGCTTTCATGTACACACCATTCTCAATTGCATTGATGTGTACATGCCCTGAAACCATTATCCACGCATCAATGGGGAAGGCCGCACTTGTTAATTCTGTGTTGTACCAGCCGTCTTTCATGCTCCAATGCTTGATATATATGTGATTGGGAGCTAAAGCTAAATGAGCTGTTGTTCCAAGCTCTTTAGATAAAATTTTGTATAGATAAGGCAATGAGTGGCAATTGCCACTACCAGTATCCAACAGTTTGGAAACAAACATCTTTGTCCAGTCCTGCTCACCATAGAAATCGTCAAAGTCATAAGTAAAAGGCAAAAACCTTAAGGACATTGCACCGTACGTAAGCCCCCGATAAACTACATCTTGCGGGGTAGCAAGTCTGTTAGTTGGTTAACGTGGTAGGTTGGGATTTTTTCGAGCGTTGCTCGCAGCCATTCAAAGGGATTAACTTCATTGATTTTGCAGGTGCCCAAGAAAGAATACAACATTGCCGACCTCCGCG
>DHLV01000144.1:0-273 GCA_002405445.1 Flammeovirgaceae bacterium UBA4659
GCCGTGGCCAGCGCGGTGGCCGAAACCAAAGCGGCCGAAGTAGAATTAAAAAACACCCGCGCACTGGTGGAGAAAAATATTGTATCGCAAAGCGAACTGGAACTGGCGCAGGCCAAAGTGGAGGCGCTGAAAGCCCGCACGGCAGAAGCCCGCGCCCACGAAGCTAACGCACGGCTGGAACTTTCGTTCGCTCAAATCCGCGCTCCGTTTGCGGGCTACATCAACCGCATTCCGAATAAAACCGGCAGCCTCATTGTCGAGGGTTCGCTGCTC
>DHLV01000144.1:374-7307 GCA_002405445.1 Flammeovirgaceae bacterium UBA4659
CATTCCGAATAAAACCGGTAGCCTCATTACTGAGGGTTCGCTGCTCACCACGATCTCCAACAACAACCAGATGTTGGTGTATTTCAATGTCTCTGAGCGCGAATACCTGGATTATTTATCCACCTCCAGCGAAGGCAAGCCGAAGGAAGTGCAATTGCTGCTGGCCAACGGTGAGGTGTACCCCTTCGCAGGGCAGGTGGAAACGGCCGAAAGCGAATTTGACAGCAGTACCGGTAACATTGCTTTTCGGGCCAGGTTTCCTAACCCAACCCAGCTGTTAAAGCATGGTGGAAGTGGAAAAATCATATTTTCAAAAACACTCAAGAGTGCGATGCTCGTACCACAAAAGTCAACTTTTGAGGTGCAGGAAAATATTTATGTTTTCGTTGTCACGGAAGGGAATAAAGTTCAGCAACGAAAAATTGTCCCCTCGTTCAGATTGCCACAAGTATACGTCATCAGTTCCGGACTTTGTCCAAACGACCAATTTGTTTACGAAGGCATACAAAAACTGAAAGAGGGTGATCCCATTATCCCGCAGGTTATTTCATTTTCTACACGCATGAACACCCAAAAGTAAAAGAAAATGATAGCGCAGATTATTCATCGCCCCATACTTGCGGTTGTTATATCGCTGATTATTCTATTTCTGGGCATTTTGTCGTTGATGCAATTGCCCATGTCACTTTTCCCGAGTATCGCTCCCCCGGAGGTAAACGTAACAGTTGAATACACCGGAGCCAATGCGGAAACGGTAACCAAAGCAGCCATAGTTCCGCTGGAGCGTGCCATAAATGGTGTGCCCGGCATGAAGTACATGAGTAGCGATGCCGGAAATGATGGTGTGGGTGTAGTTCAGATTTTGTTTGAAACCGGAACTGATCCTGATGCGGCTGGGGTAAACGTGCAAAATCGCGTGAGTGCAGTTATGGGAGAATTGCCGCCCGAAGTTGTTAAGAATGGGGTAAAGATAGCGAAGGAGGAAAACGCCATGTTGATGTATCTAAATGTATACAGTTCCGATACATCACTGGATGAAAAGTTCGTCTACAACTTTACCGAGATGAATATCATCCCTCAGTTGCGAAGAATAAAAGGCGTTGGTTACTGCAATATGTTAGGCGCAAAGCAATATGCCATGCGTATTTGGCTGAAGCCCGACAAAATGTTAGCCTATGCCATTTCAACCGATGATGTATTGAATGCACTGGAAGAACAAAACATCGAAGCAGCCCCAGGAAAAATCGGTGAAAGCAGCGATAAAAAGGCACAGGCGCTGCAATACACTATCAAATACACCGGTAAGTTTAATACCGAAGAGGAGTATGAAAATATTCCACTGAAATCGACAGAAGATGGGCGAATTCTTCGAGTCCGGGACGTGGCCGATGTAGAGTTTGGAACTACGTATTTTGATGTAGAATCAAAATTCAATGGTAGTTCGGGCGCGGCAATTATGATTAAACAGCTACCAGGTTCAAATGCGAGAGCCGTTATTTATGATGTAAAATCCCGACTTGCAGAACTTAAAGAAACCATGTTCCTCAAAGGAATGGACTACGAAGTGAGTTATGATATTTCTCGCTTTATGGATGCTTCGGTACGCGAAGTAGTTAAAACATTTATCGAAGCTTTGATCCTGGTAACATTTGTGGTGTATATTTTTTTACAAGATGGGCGCTCTACATTGATTCCTGCACTAGCCGTACCCGTTTCTCTAGTTGGTACGTTTTTCTTTATGCAATTTCTTGGATTCTCCCTCAACCTCATTACGCTTTTTGCTTTGGTGTTAGCCATTGGTATTGTGGTGGATAACGCTATTGTGGTAGTAGAAGCCGTGCATGCCAAGATGGAGCGTTCAAAAATTTCACCGCTAGAAGCGACTGAAGAGGCGATGAAAGAAATCACGGGAGCCATTGTTGCCATTACGTTGGTGATGTCGGCTGTGTTTGTTCCCGTAGCTTTTATGGGCGGGCCTTCCGGGATTTTTTACCGCCAGTTCTCGCTTACCATGGCCATCGCCATTGTGTTGTCGGGCGTGGTTGCCTTGACCCTAACGCCAGCGTTATGCGCGTTGCTTCTAAAAAATCATTATGGGGAGGAGAAGAAGACTGGCTTTTCAAAATTTTTTAACCGTTTCAATAGTTGGTACGAACGGGGAGAGAGTAGATACCAAAATCTGCTTTCGAAAATTGTGAGCCGTAGATTGGTAACATTTGGTGTCCTGTTTGCATTTTGTGCAGCGACTGGAATTTTAGCAAAGGTTTTGCCTACGGGCTTTATTCCCAATGAAGATCAGGGAACATTTTATGCCAGTGTCACAACACCTTCAGGCGCTACGCTTGAGCGTACCAAGGAAGTGGTGAATGCCATTCAGCGGGAGGCACAGAATCTTGAAGGCGTTGAAAGTGTTTCGACACTTGCCGGTACCAATATTCTTTCTGACGGAACTGGTGCTACGTATGGCACTGCGCTCATCAACCTAGAGCCGTGGCAAGACCGCGAGGTTTCTGTTGAAGATGTGATTGCTGCCTTGGAGGAAAAGACCTCTTATCTCAAAGATGCGCAGATTGAATTTTTTCCACCACCGGCTGTTCCCGGCTATGGAAATGCCAGCGGTTTTGAGTTGCGGTTGCTGGACAAGACAGGAAGTGGTGATTTTAAGAAAATGGAAGAAGTGGTGAGACAGTTCATTTCGGACTTGAAAGCTCAACCTGAAATTGCCAGTGCCTTCACCATTTTTGATGCAAGTTTTCCACAGTACACCTTGCATATCGATATCGACAAAGCAGCCCAGAAAGGCGTTACGATTAACAATGCTATGGGATAGCTACAAACACTTTTAGGAAGTGAGTACGCGACCAATTTTATCCGCTTTGGACAGATGTATAAAGTGATGGTGCAGGCTTCGCCCGAGTACAGGGCAAAGCCCGAAGATCTATTGAATCTGTACGCCAAGAACGACAAAGGCGAAATGGTTTCCCTTTCCGCTTTTGTAACGATGGAAAAGACCTATGGAGTTGATCAACTTACCCGCTACAATATGTTTCCGTCAGCCGAATTGAATGGAGAAGGGAAACCGGGTGTAAGCAGCGGAACCGTGCTGAATGTAGTGCAGCAAACAGCCAAAGAAAAACTGCCACGAGGTTACGATATCGATTGGGCCGGGATTTCGCGCGATGAAGCTACTGCCGGGAACGAAGGCATTATCATTTTTCTGGTTTGCCTTTTGTTTATCTATTTGATTTTGGCCGGCCAGTATGAAAGTTTTTTGCTGCCTTTGCCTGTAATCCTCTCTTTGCCCACCGGTATTTTCGGTGCGTTTTTCTTACTGAGTGTATTGGGTTTGGAGAACAATATCTATGCACAAATCGCCATGCTGATGCTCATTGGCATACTTGGAAAAAATGCCATTTTGATTGTTGAGTTTGCTGCGCAAAAACACAGCCAGGGAATAGGTGTGGTGGAGGCCGCCCTGGAGGGCTCCAAAATTCGTTTGCGCCCTATTCTGATGACATCTTTCGCATTTATTGGTGGGCTGTTGCCTCTCATGATGGCGACCGGTGCCGGATCTATCGGCAATCGAACGATCGGTACGGCTGCGGCCGGGGGAATGTTATTCGGAACGGTCTTCGGAGTAATTATTATTCCCGGATTATACGTTGTTTTTGCATCCTTGACTGACCGGATGAACAGATCCAGCCGCCTGCCTGAAACACCTTACACGGAAACGATCTGATAAAAATGAAACGCATTATCTTTTTCATCATCTCGCTGTCGCTGGCCACTGGCTGCCGGGTTACACGCGATACAACCGCAGAAGAATCCCTGCCGTTACCGGATCAGTTCTCGCCCGCGTTGGCAGACACCACCAACCTGGCAAGCCTGCCGTGGCGCGCGCTGGTGACCGACTCATTGCTGATGGCTTTACTGGATGAAGCCCTCACGAACAACTTCGATGTGCGCATGGCAGCCCAACGCATTGAACAAGCGCGGGCGGGCGTACTCGCAGCCCGGGGCCAACTGTTGCCGAATGTAACAGGCGGGGGTATGGCCGGCATCCGCAGGTTTGGGTTATACACGATGGACGGTGCGGGCAACGCCAGCACGGACATCCGTCCCGGAGAAGTGGTGCCCACCAACTTACCGGATTATTTCGTTGGCCTGCAAAGCAGTTGGGAGGTGGATATCTCCGGCAAACTGCGTAATCAAAAGCGGGCGGCAGTGGCACGGGTACTGGCGTCTACCGAAGCGCGGCAGTTTGTGATCACCAACCTCGTGGCAGAAGTGGCCGCTGCATATTATGAGCTGTTGGCATTTGATCTCGAACTGGAGATCATCACAGCTACGGTAAAACTTCAGGCAGATGCGTTGCGTGTGGTTACCATTCAAAAAGAAAATGGGGTAGCCAACGAACTTGCCGTTAACCAGTTTGAAGCGCAACTCCTCAACACGCGCGCGTTGGAAATTCAAATACGTCAGTTCATCATCGAAAACGAAAGCCGGATTAACTTTTTATTGGGCCGGTTTCCGCAGCCCATCCCGCGGAGCACGGCCACACTCGAACAAGACCCACGCCCGACATTTGCTGCCGGCACACCCGTGCAGTTGCTGAGAAACCGCCCCGATCTCCGTTCGGCCGAACTGGAGTTATTTGCCGCCAAGGCCGATGTGCGGGCCGCGCGCGCAGCTTTCTATCCGCAACTGAATGTTTTGGCTGGTGTTGGTTTTCAGTCCTACCGAACCGATTTGTTGTTTCAAACACCGGAGTCGTTTGCTTTCAATTTGCTGGGCGGGCTTTGGGCACCGCTGTTGAATCGAAACGCCATTAAGGCCCGGTTCAAGGGTGCGAGTGCGTATCAGCTGGAGGCTTTACTAAATTATCAGCGGAGCATCGTGGGGGCGTACACCGAAGAGTTTAACGAATTGAACCGCTATGATAACTTAAATCAAATGTACACCCAAAAACGGCAGGAAGCCGAAGTGTTGACCCGCGCAATTGCTACCGCCAACGAACTGTATCGCACCGGGCGGGCCAACTACCTGGAAGTACTGCTCACGCAGCAAAACGCACTGGATGCCCGGGTGGATTTAGTGGAGGCGCGCAAAAAGCAACACCAAAGCCTGATTCAGGTGTACCGGGCGCTCGGTGCAGGGTGGCGGTAAGTTGGCAATAATAGCAACCAAAAAGACACCTACGAAATGGCAATTTTAAAACACTACAGCTGTTTCGACTAGTTTGAAATGAGAAGATATGAGGAAATTGATTTTTATGCTTTGCCCTGTTCGTATTCAATGAAAACGGTACAGTCTGAGCAACTCAAGCCGGTGAAACAATAAATGGAACTTGCTTGGTTTTTCGTGACACTAATAGAACTGAATTCAAAATGATGTTTCCAAGCAATAGCCTTCCTTTTGAATTCTCAGACGAAAGGTATTCCGTTCCTCAAAATGCTACCACAATTCGCTTAAAAGACAATGGCGGCATAGTATAATTTCAAAAACAGTAATAAACTAAAAGAACAATAAAAATGAATAATAAAACCCTCTCAGTATTTGCTTTCATTTGCTTGACTATGTTTCAAGTAAGCTTGTTTGCACAAAATAACAGCGAAGCAAAAACACTTTTTGGAAACGGAAACCTAATAAGCACAAAAGACTTAGGCTTTTTTATTGCCCCAAGTTATAGCATAACGCAAATGGACGGAAGTACAGCATCTCTATTCAATCTACGTGGTGGAATTAATTTGAAAGACAAGTATTCCTTTGGAGCGTATTTCAACACATCTTTAAACCAAATTCGACCTCAAAGCGAAACTATTCAGAACATTTATATGGACTATTGGACAGTAGGTGGTTTTGCAGAATATACTTTGTTTTCAAAAAAAGTAGCCCACTTGACCTTTCCTCTTTATCTTGGATATGGAGAAGTTCAAATGGATAATGAAAACGGAGATGCAGGACTTGGGGAGGCAAACTTTTTTCAAATTGAACCATCAGCTTTATTGGAAGTAAATTTACACAAGTACGTTAGATTTAATATAGGTGCAGGTTATCGTTTCGTTGGACAAATGAGTTATAGAAACTTAAACCAATCTGACATTTCAGGCTTAACAGGTTACGTAGGTCTGAAATTTGGGCTATTCAGATAGAGAACTACAACTACCAACACGGGTTTTGCCTCAGGCGGGGTGACGTACAGGCTTGGAGCTTTGCACCTCTATTCGAGTGTGGTGCAGGTTGACTTGTACTCCGAAACCTGCCCGAAAGCAAAGGCCAAAAACGAAAGACGTAACTTGATTCCAAAACCAGCATTTACATGAGCGGAAATTGGGGTGAAATACTGATCATACTTGGCTTGATCCTGATCAACGGGCTTTTTTCGATGTCCGAGATGGCGTTGGTATCTTCCAAAAAAGTTCGACTTGAGTCGGCCGCCCGAACCGGCTCGAAGGGTGCGCGGGCAGCTCTCAATTTGTACTTGTCGCCAACCTACTTTCTGTCCACCGTGCAAATCGGCATTACGCTAATCGGTTTGTTGACGGGGATTTTTAGCGGAGAGAACCTCACGGGTGATCTGGAAGCGTATCTTATCTCGGTTCCCTGGGCTGAGCCGATTGCAGATGAATTGGCGATTGCCCTTGTGCTGATTCTCGTTACCTTTTTTTCGCTTGTGCTTGGCGAATTGATCCCGAAGCAAATCGGGCTGTCGAGACCGGAGGCGATCGCACGCGTGATGGCCACACCCATGACCATTCTGTCCAGAATTACATTTCCATTGGTATGGTTGCTCACCAAAACCTCCGATCTGTTACTCACGCTTTTTGGTCTCAAGAAGGCCCGCGACAACAATATCACGGAGGAAGAGATTAAGGCGATCATCCAGGAGGGGGCGCAGGGTGGCGAGGTTCAAAAAATTGAACAAGACATTGT
>DHLV01000078.1:0-1388 GCA_002405445.1 Flammeovirgaceae bacterium UBA4659
TATAAAAACAAACATAGGAGTCTCGCCTCGGACTCTGCGCTTGTCTGATCCATTCCTTTGGTCAAATCCACAACTCCTATCAAGGCATAGATCGTCACTTCATAAATCCCCTGCTCGCCCATTGCATAGTATTTGGCCGAGCTATATACCTAATCCATCGGCTGCATGGCCAAACTTCAAATGCCTCGGCATGGGTTCTCATGCATATACATCAACTTTTACTCAATACGCTCATGATGCGATTGTGGGTAGCAATTTACGAATTGTAAATCAGGCCGCAGCGTCCTGAGGCAGAGACTTTGCGTAGAAAAGAAGGACACCGAGTGGGGTGGGCAATGTATCAGTGTGGCTCGGATTAAGTTGAGCGACTTGAACGATCCGGAGGGAAAGGCATCCCGTTGGGATGGAAAAACTTTTCTGCTGCTCACAACGCGGCAGGATCTCCTATTCCTTCACTTCAAATACCAAGAGGGGAAGGTGGCGGTGCAGCTTCTATTAAAGGTCAGTATCATTGGGGACCTTCTGTTAGCTGGAACTATTATTGAAATTGTTGGGTGATGCAGATGGGCAAGGTGGAAGACTACAGTTGGCGTGGCAGCAGTATTCACGTTTCGTTTAATAAAAATAAGGACTTGGGTAGAAGTGACAACGCCATTCAGTGGAGCAAGCCCCAACTTCTGCTCACCAAACCCGGACGGGTATTGTGGTATCCTGCTCTGCAACCCATGAATGCGTCTGAAGCCATCGCCAATAAAAATACCTGTCTAAAACTTGGTAAAAAGGTGAGGTTGTTTGTGAAAGACAGTGAAGCTAACGAGTATAGCTCGGAGTACGTGATTGAATTTGAAAAATAGCTTCACTGTCTTTGGTTGTGGTTCCAGAACGTATATCCAACACTAATATTAAGAATCCAGGGAGTGTTGGCAGCTCCAATATTCGGAGCGTTTAACAACTCGTTTTGATTGGTAGCCGTGTTGAAGTAGGAAAATTGATCGTTTTGTAAAGAACTTCCAACTTTGTGCCAGTAGCGTACACTGGGCACGATCGTGATACCTTTCACAAATCCTTCCCTCTTTTCAAAAGGCATCCATCGGTAGTAGGCACCAAAGCCAAGCGTGTAGGTATTGAAATTGACAATACTGTTTTCGGTAGATTGTTCGTAGTAAGTTTCGTATATATGTAACTTTGGTTCAAACCGAAGATTGAATGATTTGGTCAATCGGTACCCAATTCCAACCCCCAATGAATGCGTAATCTTGAAGTTCACTCTTTGACGCTCGTATTCATCAGCCACAAATTTTCCATCGGCATGTAAATTAAATCCATGCGAATAGTCGATCACCCATTTTTTCATCCAGTAGTTACCCTCCACGTTAAAGCCCCGGAGT
>DHLV01000078.1:1496-8778 GCA_002405445.1 Flammeovirgaceae bacterium UBA4659
ACGTTAAAGCCCCGGAGTAAAATCGGCTGATTCAAACCAAATACTAAACTGAATTTATTCTTTTCAGACACATCCTGCGCTTGCGAGAGGAGTGAAAAAAACAGTAATGCGATGACTAAACTTGTAATTGTTTTTTTGTTTGTTTTCAAGGTTAATTGTTTAAAGAGTTGAATGGTTTTCTATTTCAGACTATAAAATCACTGGTGTTTTTTCGATACGAATATTCTAATGGGCTTCCTCTTCCAATCCGTACAGCCATTTGTACTTTCGATGGTGCATTGACCTTCATTCGACTATTGAATTCATCATGCAGTTTTTTTATCGAAGCAAATTCCTGCAACACTTGGCTTAGCGGGTGAATGAAAAATCCCTGATCGTAGGCCGTTAATTGAAAGCGGGCGTAGTCTTCTCCACATTTCAACCAATCAATTAGTTGATTATTTCCCGTGGTAAAGGTTACAACACCTTTCGAGGTCATGACCACTTCGTGATATGTCTTCAAATAGTTTTCAATGCCACTTTTGTTATGCCACGCTTTTTTAGAATAACCATTCAACATTGTTTCTGCTATCCAACGCTTCAGTCCTTTCATGCCACCGGTGCGCAGGTTGATGCCATCCTTCTTTTCAGCGATATCATCTTTCACCCGAAACCATTGGCGTGATTCATCGTACGCATTCCAATCATTGCATTCCACTTCCATTCCTTTGTATAAAAGCTCGAGAAGCGAAGGCAGTTCGACCGGATCGTTGCACAGCTTTATCTCACAATGTTGAGAAGTCGTTCTTTCCAAAATGATATTAAACTCTTTTTCGGTAATCAGATTGCCACTATACAGGCCTCGGTTCGTTTGTCGTTCATAGATATGTTTAAAAAGAGGATCTTCATTTACTGAGTTGGCTACTACTGTGAGTCGGGCAACCGGCTTATTACCAATTTCACTAAATGAGTATTCGCCTTGAGGCAAGTATTCAACTTGAGGCGTATAGCCCAAACCGGAGGCACCCATTCTAAACATAGCTACGAAACTTCCACAGCCAATGTGAATCTGGCGTGCAGGAGGATCAGTAGCGGGCAAGATTTTCTTTTCATCCACAAAGAGGAGCGCCTCGTGGTCATTGACTATTTTGAATTTCCAGGCCTGTGTGTTATGAGGATTCGGTGCGTTAAGCCCCAGCGTAATGGCCTTCAAGATGGGCTCCGTAAAATCATTTGGATGAGGTCTTCTATTTTTATAGCCTTCTTCTGGGATTTCAGAGGAAGCACCACTGGTATCAAGTGCAAAGGCAGCGAGCATCGCGGTGGTGACCAGCATACCGCTGGCAACCAAGAATTCTTTCCTTTCCATAGTTTTTTTCATTTTTCAGAGCCGACTTTGACCCTGATTGACGGCACAAACATCCATCAATGGATGGCATCGATCGCCTTAAACGATCGGATGAGACTTGTTTTTGGAAGATGAGACCTGATTTGCTGCGCTCTGGTTGGTAACTGTCCTAGCTCAGCTGGTTTCGCACTTGATATTCCTTTGGCGAAAGCCCGGTTTTTTCTTTGAATATGCGGTTTAACGAAGCTTTCGAGTTAAAACCACTATCCAAGCCCAACGCCAGAATGGTAAATTTTTTCTTGGAGGGGTCAACGAGCAGTTTTTGCAAATGCTTGACCCTATATTCATTCACAAAATCGTAAAAGGGCTTTCCCGTAGTGGAGTTGATAGTTTGGGATAGGTTGTGAGTCGTTATGTCGAGTAAATCAGCTACTTCTTGCAATTGGAGTTTTGGTTCCAAATAGATCTTTCGGCTATCAAAAAGCAAAACGAGATTTTGAAAGATGGTATCCAGCTCACCCGAGGTTAGTGAAGAGGTCTTGTATTTTGTCGATGAATCTGTTAGTGGCAATTCAGAAGACTGAGTAGAAGGCTCGGCAGCAAGCCGCCCATAATATTCAGCAACGGTGTATTGGCGTATGCCATGGAAACTGGTATAAAACACGGCCAGGACAATGCACGAACTGACAATCGTATAAGCTAAGTTGATATTAATGGGCAGCCATTGAAAATTAGAAACAATAAAGATCAGGATGGCCACAACGGTAATGGCGAGATAGACCCATGAGGTTTGGGTAAGCCAATTGAGTTGGATGGGGTCGATGAAAGAAAATTCATCTTTGATCTGATGCGCATATAGGTGCAGTTTTTTGATCAGCCAAATCAGTGCTAATATAAACAGGATCTGATTCCCTTTATACAAAATGTGATAGCTGATGGGTGGCTCGTCATACAGTTTTTGCAAGGCAGCTGCATCGTACGTGTGAAAAATAAATAAGTCGATAATTAAGAAAATCGTGCTGATTAGTGCGGGGATAAACAGCACGATCCATCGTCTGTTGTTTTGAATTTTGTCTTGTATCGTATCGAGGGCAAAAAAAAGATAAACTGGAAAGATTAGGTATGGACAGACGCTTTGAAAAAAGAAAACAAGGGTCGTAAGCCGAATGCGCACGAGCAATTCAAGCGACAGAAAACTAATCGTGAGTAGATTGATCAGTATCAATAAATAATCTGCACGCTTGCGATTCCTCTTACCCAATATAAAAAAGATAAAGAAAACAGAAACGGCTATTCCGGTACTATTCAACCATTGCATACGTAAACATTGATGTGCAAGATTAACACTTTTTGGTTAGTGCCAATTCACCTTACCCCTCAAATCCAATCTTCTCATGACTGCCATCGCAGAAAGGTTAATTGGAAGAGGCGCCACTCCGACAGAACGCAGTGGCGTTGTTTTTCTTAGTGAGATTGCCCTTCGAATCATTTTTCCTCGCAGTGTCTCCGTCTTCGGGAGGTAAATGGCTGGGATTTTTGACAGGTTGTAAATATAGATTACTGATTTGAATTTTGCATTCTCGCCTTTGCCGGTGTTCTTCACCGGCAAATGCCGTTATCGTAACGTATCGTATTTCCAAAGGCACAATGCGATTGAAGGCTCGCGCTTTCGCATCGTCCCCTGCGGGAGACGATGCGGGACAAGCGGAGCACTCAGCTTCAATTTTCCAAGGCACCGCTAATTGAGGCACCCGTTGTTGGCAGCTGGTGTTCTGTTGACTGTCCTTGTAAACCATTGGCGTTGTTGAGTTTCCGTGTCTTTGTCGTGTTGGTCTGTGTGTCGGGTGTTTTAATTTTTTTAAAGGGCAGGAAAAAATATTTTGAATTTTACTCACGTCATTTTTATTATCAAAGGTGTTCGTGAATACTTCGTATTTCTCTTGCGTTGGGGCAGGCATACTCTTTGGCAAGCTTTGGTCTGTGCGTTGGCTTGTGCGGCTTGCCATTGTGTATGACTGATGTGCGTTGGCTATATGTTTTTGTTGTCCTGTCATTACGCAGCTTTCTGTTTGTAAAGATGTTCTTGAAATTCTATAAACAGTCTGCTGATGTTTGCCACGTCTCCCAAAATTTCTTTTGCGTCTTCCAATGAATGATACTTGTTTGTCAGCAAGATGGGTAGTTTCTCTTGGTCGAGTTCGTCCACACCTGTTTCAATGTATTTGTTCAAAACGAACGTGATAAATTCTTTTTGCTTGTCGTTGAGTAAGGCAAAGATTGTCGCTTCGGCTGCTTTGGCTCTGGCTTCTCTTGTCATGGCGATATAGTCGCCATTGAAAACGTATTCCAACACATCATACAAGTCGCTTTTTTCCATATCTACCAACTTTTGCAAAGTCAGCAAATCGTCTTTCGGGAAACCTGCTGCATCTAAATTTTCCAATAGCGTTTTTCGTGTCAATGGATTGCTCCATAGTTTCCGCAATTCTTCTTCGTCTTTGAAAAGTTTAGGTAATTCGCCAAACAGATTATTCAAAAATTCTTCTGCTGAAATCGGTTTGCCGTCTGCACTCCAAAACGAAGTGGAAATCATTGATTGTATTTCCCTTTCTTTTCCGTTTCGCAATTTGATTTTGACTTTCTGTTTACGTTCGGTTTCAGTCCTTTCTTTGGGTTCTCTTGGTTTGTATTCACTTTTGGGTTCTTTTACTCCGCTTGGCTCTTCTTCTTCATTTGGTGGGCCGTCCCATGCAGGGTCGTTGAATTTCTGATACGCATCTACAAAATCGTAAATGGTAAAAAACTCTTTGCCATCAAATAAGCGTGTGCCACGACCAACAATTTGTTTAAATTCAATCATTGAATTGACCGGACGAAGCAAAACGATATTGCGAATATTCCTTGCATCAACTCCTGTGGAGAGTTTTTGCGAAGTAGTCAGAATGGTTGGGATGGTTTTTTCGTTGTCCTGAAATTCTCTCAACAATCTTTCACCTTCTTCTCCGTCATTGGCGGTAACACGAACACAATAAAATGGGTCTTTACTTTTTGCATTTTGGTTTACCAAATCTCTAATCAATGCTGCGTGTCCTTGATTGGCACAAAAGATTATTGCTTTTTCGTTTTGGTTGGCTTCATCTAAAAAAATGTTTACCCGCTTGGCTTCACGCTCTACAATTTCAATGGTGCGGTTAAAGTCCTTTTCTTCATAGAGTTTGCCTTCTTCAATTTCTCCTTCAACAATCGTGTCGTCTGATGTGTAGCGATAATCGTCTAAAGTGGTTTTGATGCGTTTTACTTTGAAAGGCGTTAAGAAGCCGTCATTGATTCCTTCTTTCAGCGAATAGATGTAAACTGGTTCGCCAAAATATTTGTAAGTGTCCACATTGTCTTTTCGCTTGGGTGTGGCGGTCAAACCCAATTGCACTGCGGGACTGAAATATTCTAAAATACTACGCCAATTGCTTTCGTCATTGGCTCCACCACGGTGGCACTCGTCAATGATGATAAAATCAAAATAGTCGGCTGGATATTCGCCAAACGCTTCGGCAGGCTCAGCGACCTTTGGCTCATTCTCAGATTTATTCTTTGAAAGTTTTATGAGTTGTTCTTTATCACCTTTAATTAAAGCAATCTTCTTTGCCCTGCTCCAACCCTGAACTTGCTTTTCTCTGTTAAACGCTAAATCCACTCTGTCAAAGGCTTCATAATAAACCAATTTTATTGGAAAATGCTCCTTAGTAAACTTCGCGCCCTCACCACTCTTATGTTCTTCAATTCTTCTCGATAGATTATTTGTGCTACCCGTATAAAAACTGCTACCAGCACATTGCAGGATATACATATAACCCTGTTTTCCTGTTTCAATATTTTGAATTTCAGTGAAATCTTCTTCTACCTCCTTGGTGACTGAGCTTGTCGAAGTCATAAAGGTTTGAAAAATGGTAAAGAAAATGCTGCCGTTGGTCGGCACTTTTCCGCTTTTCTTTATTTCATTGGGTTTTATCCGCACCAAAGCATCTTCGGGAAATGCCGAAAATGAATTGTAAGCTTGGTCGGCTAATATGTTTCTGTCGGCTAAAAATAAAATTCTTGGTCTTCGTTCGACATGCTCACGAACCAGCTTGTTGCCGTTGGTGTCTGAGGCTCTCGAAGACAAGTTCCAACGGGTTTGAAACAGTTTCCAAGCTATTTGAAAAGCAATTGCTGTTTTTCCTGTTCCTGTAGCCAGGGTGAGTAAAATTCTTTCTTTGCCTTGCGCAATGGCTTCAACGGTGCGTTGAACGGCAATTTCCTGATAGTATCTTAACTGCCAAGTTCCGCTTTTGTCTTCAAACGGAACATTGACAAATTTCTCTCTCCACACTTCGGCAAGCTCAGTGTCCGCACTTTTAGGAAAGGTTTTATTCCAAAGTTCGTCAGGGCTTAGAAAATCGGTTACCAAACCTTCTTCGCCCGATTTCATACAGATTTGGTAAATGGCTTTGCCGTTGGTGCTGTAAGTGGTTTCTAATTTTAGTTTCTCTGCATATTTCTTGGCTTGCATAACACCTTCGCCCACTTCTAATGCAGCGCTTTTGGCTTCCACAACTGCCAGTTTGATTCCTTTGTAAACCAACACATAATCGGCAATTTCTCTTTTGCCCCTGCCACCGCCTGTTTGAATTTTACCTGCCGTAATGTTGTATTCACGAAGGACTTTAGAGCCTTCCACAACGCCCCAACCACAAGCCTTTAGCTTTGGGTCTATGCGTTCTGCTCTTGTTTCTGCTTCGTTCATTTTTTCTAATTTTCTTCGTAATAATAGGAATAATCAATTCCTTTCATAAACATTTCTCTACTGTCTATTTCGGTAGTTAAAGCGTTTGTGAGTAGTTTTTTCAATGCACTACTGTTTACAGGACTTTTTACCATTGCATTCATATATTCAGCTTTCCCTATTTTACTCCAATCCACACACTTTTTAAGGCGTTTTTTCATTATCAAATCCAACCAAATTCGGGTGCTTCTGCCATTGCCTTCCATAAATGGATGGGCTACATTCATTTCTACATATTTGGCTACAATTTCATCAAAGGTGTTTTCAGGCATCGCATCTATTTGTTTCAGCGTTTCGCCAAGAAAGCGTGAAACAGCAAATTGAAATCCACCTTTCGAAATATTTTTCTGCCTTATTTGTCCTGCAAATTCATACAAACCGCCAAACAAATATCCGTGTATTTGCTGCAGTCCCTTTGTTGTGCCTACTTCTATGCTGTTGATAAAAGAACTATCGAACAAGGCATACGCTTTGGTTTTACTTTTTCCGTCAATCGTTTCATCGCTATAGGTAAACCACTCAATAAATCGGTTTGCCTTTGTTCCGGGAAAAGTTTTGCCAAGTGCAATAATCCCGTTATAGTCAAGCATATCAGATTTATACTTTTTGCCGTCTGCCGCTGTTAATTTCAGTTGGGTAGTGGCACTAACCAACTGATTACCTTCTTTCTTTAGTTTGGCTTTCAGGTATTTCCAATAGTTACGGGTTTTGGTATAGTCATCTTGTTTAGTAAGCACAGCCACAATATCCAATACCGAAAACCACCACTTGGCATTTTCTTCATCCCAAAGGGCACGCACTTCACGGTCGTCAAAAAATCGTATGGATATTTTATTACTCACTGTCTGAACCTTGATTATGCTTGATTAACTTGATGACTTGATTTTTTAGAAATCGTGGTAATCTGCGAATCCTTTAAATCAAGGTTCAGACCGCCACTAAATGCCTTCTGCAAAATTGATTTTTTCAGTACTTCCAAATCATCAATTTTCTTTTGATACATCGCTTCCAATTTTTGTGTTTCGGCTCGCAGGGCATCTAATTGCAGACAAAAGATTTTGCAAAAATGAAGGACTTTAGAGCCTTCTACAATGCCCCAACCACAAGCTTTAAGCTTTGGGTCTATGAGTTCTGCT
>DHLV01000073.1 GCA_002405445.1 Flammeovirgaceae bacterium UBA4659
GGCAATGAACCAGACGAAATCGCGAACTAGAGTTCAGCAAAAAAATTCCCGGGCAGAATTTTAAACAGCATTGGCAGCGTTAACACCCGTTGCGGCAACGAGATGATCGAAAATGACGGTATCGACTTCAATACTGCGACAAGCATCTGCTGCATTTCTTTCTTTTCTGTTTCGGACAGCTCTTGAGATTTGGCTTTTTTCAGAAGCTGCATCAATTCTTTGTTTTCCCTTACTTCCCGTAAAAGTTTTAAACGGTGGTTTTTCGCTACTTTAGACATGCGCTCTGCAAAACGATCACTTACCTCATCAAATTCATGCGTGCTTTGCAAAGAATTGAGTTGATCCCAGTACTCCAATACAAAGCCCTCTACCGCTATCATACTGTTTTCCAAATCTTCTCCATTCATGCTCAAGTGATCTGCCAGTCGTTTCAAAAATTCCTGCTCACTCACGTCAACTCTTTTATCGGCCCAGGTGGTGAGTATTGCGATTTCCAGAAAATACTTCTTCAAAATCCAAGAGTTGTTGGTGGGCAGACCAATGTCCTCCAAGTCAATTCCTTTCTCAAAAATGCTATAAGCCTCCTTCTTTTTCTCGCGGCTCAATTGCGTGCTTTGCAAAAAATAATCAAGCATTTTACGTTCCTCAAATTCTATTGTTTTGTTTGCATGGGCTGCTGCTGCAATTATCTTCACTACAGAAAAGTGCAATTCGCCAAGTTCATACCTGAAAAAGTCAGAAACAATTTTATCAGCCTTGGTGTGGATCCAATGACCGAAAATAAAAACATCTAAAAAGAGCAGACTATTATTGAAGAAACCCACCCAAAAATTCCCGTTACTTTTAGGCGTAATCTGCACACGCTTATCAAGGGATTTTTCTGCCAGTTCAACTGGTGTTTTGGTTCGCCCAAAAAGTGTTTTAGCAGGTGTTGCCAGCTTCGGAAAAATGCTGCTGTAGAAACTACCAATATTCTCAAGTGTTGTTGAGATTACTTCGTTAAGTTGATCTGTACTCGAAATCTGACGATGATAGTACAGTAATGAGTTGCTGATGAGACCTTCGGCCAATAGTACCTTCTTCCTGTCTCGATCGCTCCAGGCAGCACTTTCGGGGTGATCAAATGAGTTCACAGCTTGGCCATACATCAAGCCGGAAGGCTGAATTACGCCATAAAGTGAATGCTCGGGATGCGATGCCTTTTTGCTTGCAGCATTTAAATCCTTGAGCGACACCTGGCGTGCAGCCAGGTAGTCCTTGAGCCATCCGGGTTTGCTGGGGTTCATATCAGCCAAATGACTGTATAGATAATCTTTTTTTCGGAAATGTAACGCTGCCTTGCCGGATTTCAACTCACATTCTTCCAACCCTTTTTCTCAATCACCTCAAACGATTCCTCCACCTTCCGTTTCAGATTGGCTTTGAAAGCGTCCAAGCGCTTTGCCAGGGCTTTATCATGGTTGCCCAACATCTGGGCTGCCAAAATACCCGCATTCTTGGCTCCGTTCAGAGCCACGGTTGCCACCGGCACACCCGAAGGCATTTGCAGAATAGACAGCACAGAATCCCAGCCATCGATCGAATTCGATGACTTGATCGGTACACCGATAACGGGCAATGACGTAAGAGCTGCCACCATGCCAGGCAAGTGGGCTGCACCTCCTGCACCCGCAACAATCACTTTCAATCCGCGGCTGCGCGCAGAAGACGCGTAGTCTACCATGCGCTGTGGGGTGCGGTGAGCAGACACTACCGTCAGTTCGAACGGCACTTTCATCTCCTCTAAAAATTCAGCCGCCTCCTTCATGATTTTTAGATCTGACTGACTGCCCATGATGATGCCAACTGCTGCGTTGTTCATGCAATTACTTTAAGTGTTTGTTTTACGAATGTCACTTTCTTTTTCAGATTTTCCATGTCGGCATCCACAATGGTAACATGCCCCATTTTCCTAAATGGCTTGGTCGTATTTTTACCATAAAGATGCACGTGTACTCCGCTTTGAGCAAGCACTTCAGTCAACCCCTCGTATTGGGCATTGCCCGTGTAGCCATCTTCACCCAGAAGATTTACCATGGCACTGGGCATAACGGTTTTGGTACTGCCCAAAGGCCAATTGAAAATCGCCCGCAAGTGTTGCTCATATTGCGAGGTGATGTTCGCCTCAATGGTTTGGTGGCCACTGTTGTGCGGGCGGGGGGCAATTTCATTGACAAGCACTTCGCCTTGCCGTGTCACAAACATTTCGACTGCGAGCAACCCAACCATATCCAACTTTTCAATAATGCCCCTGGCCAGCCCGTCAGCCTTTTGAGCGACCGCTTCAGAAATCTGTGCAGGCGAAAAAAGGTACTCGACCAAGTTTGCTTCAGGATGAAAAACCATCTCAACTGCGGGGTAGCTCACAACCTCTCCCGATTTGCTACGGGCTACAATCACTGAAATTTCCCTTTCAAAATCGACAAGCTTCTCTAATAAGCTTGGCTTATCAAAGGCCTTTTCTATATCAGTTTCATATCTCAGTATCTGAACCCCTCTTCCATCGTAACCTTCTCTACCCAACTTGTTTACCGCAGGCAGAAAAGCACTATTCTTTATTACATCTTCTTTTGTATCGGTCAATATGAACTCCGCAGTAGGAAATTGGTACTGGCGGTAAAACTGCTTTTGCGCACGCTTGTCTTGAATCAACTCGATCACTTCCGGCTGCGGAAAAACCTGCTTGCCTTGCTTGGCCAGCTCTTTGAGGGCGGCCACACTCACGTTTTCAATTTCGATGGTGATCAAGTCCAAATCTCTACCAAACGCCATTACCGTATCAAAGTCTGTAAGATTGCCATGTGTAAAATCTGAAATTTTACTGCAAGGCGCATCAGCATCCGGATCAAGCACCGAGAAATGCAGATTGAAATCAATCGCGGACTGAATGAGCATGCGACCGAGTTGACCACCACCTAAAACACCCACCCTTTTTTCTTGTGCCAAGGCCTCTAATTCTTTTTCAACTGATCGAACTTACTTTCTGCAGGCTTTTTAGGAAATACATTGTCGCTCAGATTTGTGTCGGCCGTTGCGCCATCTGGGTCAATCACAATGTTGGTCACTTCTTTCTCTTTCAAGAACACCTTCTTTACCTCACTTTCGTTGATGCGCCATATCTCTGCGGGGATATTTTCAATTTCCTTCGTACCATCCTTGTAAGTCCATTCAATAATCACAGGCGTTACCAAGCCTCCTTTATTCTTGAGTGTAATTTCGTAAAGGTTTTTGTCAACGAGCTTTTTCCTTACGTCTCCATCGTTGATCTTGTTTTTAAACTCACCATACATCCTGTCCTCGGTGTTGATCATTGTAATTTCTTGCGGGCCGTTGGCGAAGTCGGTCGCTTTGTCTTTTGGCTTAGCGGCTAAGTCGCCCTGTTTTGCTTTCACGTTCTTGTTCTCCAGACCTACTTGCTCAGAGCGCACTTTAAACCATTTTACTTCATCCAATTCCACATCTACGTTGTCTACAGTATAGAACCAACCCCTCCAAAACCAATCCAAATCAACAGCAGACGCATCCTCCATGGTGCGAAAGAAATCCGCAGGCTTGGGGTGTTTAAATGCCCACCGCTGGGCGTATTCCTTAAACGCCTTATCGAACAACTCAGGGCCCATCACCGTTTCACGCAGCAAGGTAAGCGCTGCTGATGGCTTGCCGTAAGCATTGGGACCAAAATCCTGGCCCGGAATATTGTCGGACTGCCACATGATGGGACGCATGATGTTCTTATCACCGCGCATGTACCCTGCCATGCCCTTGGGCGAACCCCAACTGATGTTGACATTCGGGTAACGTTCGCGTTTTACTTCGCGCTCCAAAAACGAGTTCAAACCCTCGTCCATCCAACTCCATTGCCGTTCATCTGAATTGACAATCATCGGAAAAAAGTTATGGCCCACCTCGTGGATGATCACGCCCACCATGCCCTCGTATGTACGCTGAGAGAAAGTGCCATCCGGCTTCGGGCGGCCGCCATTGAAGCAGATCATAGGGTATTCCATTCCCTGGTTGGCTGTATGAACTGAATACGCTGTAGGATAGGGGTAATCAAATGTGCGTGCCGAATAAACTTCAAGGGTATTCTTAATCGCCATTGTAGACTCTTTTGCCCACAGTGGGTTACCCTCTTTTGGATATAGAGATTGAGCCAATGGCGTTTTGTCATTAACCTTAACGGCCATCGCATCCCAAATAAATTTTCTCGAAGTAGCAAAAGCAAAGTCGCGCACATTTTCTGCAGCAAAATCCCAGGTGCTCTTTCTCTTCGAACGCTCCTTTTCTTTTTTTCGCACTTCTTCTTCCGTTACAATAAATACGGGCTGGTCAAATGTCTTCTTGGCCTTTTCGAATCGCTCCAACTGTTCCTTTGTCAAAACTGCCTTCGGGTTTTGCAGCACACCAGTTGCGCCCACAATATGATCTGCGGGCACAGTAATCCGAACACGGTAGTTCCCAAACACCAGCGCGTACTCGCCCTGCCCAATAAATTGTTTATTCTGCCAGCCTTCGTAATCGTCAAACACGCACATGCGCGGAAACCATTGCGCCTCAGTGTAGAGATAGTTGCCATCTTCCGGAAAAAATTCATAACCGCCTCGTTCGCTAAACTTCATGCGGTCTTTTTCATTGTAATTCCACTCCACAATAAAACTGTATTTGTCTCCTGTCTTCATGGGTGTTGGCAAATCAACGCGCAGCATTGTGTAGTTGATGTCAAAAGGCAAGGCTTTTCCCGTGGCAGCGTCTTTCACTGCGGTGATTTTGAAGCCACCATCATACCCGTAGGTATCTGACGACAATGGAAAGAACTTCACCGGAATGGAATCGCGCACCCGGTTAGTTTCAGTCTTGTCCGTCATATTGCCACCCGAGAGGTTATTTTGATCCAACTGCAACCACAGGTAGCGCAGCACTTCCGGGGCATTGTTGTAATAGGTGATGGTTTCTTTGCCCGTCAATAGCTGCGTCTCGTCATTGATCTCTACGTCAATGTCGTAGTCGGCACGTTGCTGCCAATAACTAGGGCCTGGTGCGCCAGAGGCGGTGCGATAACTATTGGGGGTCGGTAACACCTGATCGAGTTGCTCAAATTTTCCCTGCCATTTTTGTTGTGCCGAAGCGGTGATCAAAAAGACAAAAAGACATAGAGTGGTAAGGGTACGCATAGTCGGATTTTTAGTGGGTAAAAGTAGCGAAAGAAGGAGCACGAAGCCACACGTTTTTTACTCGGCAGCACACAATTTTGTGCGGCCATCGCACAGGTAACTGTTACATTTGTGGATATTTTGCTCTTCAATAGATGAGACCTGTTCGCGTTCGTTTTGCCCCCAGCCCTACTGGCGCACTGCACATTGGCGGTGTGCGCACTGCGCTTTACAATTTCCTGCTTGCCCGCAAACATGGCGGAACCATGATACTGCGCATTGAAGACACTGACCAGGCACGTTACGTGGAGGGCGCAGAAGAATACATTTTAGAATCCTTAAAATGGGTTGGTATTGCGATCGATGAAGGTGTAGGTACAGGCGGTCCGCATGCCCCTTACCGGCAATCAGAACGCAAAGAAATCTATCAGAAATACGCCCTGCAACTGGTTAACGAAGGCAAAGCCTACTATGCCTTTGATACTGAGGAAGAGCTGCAAGCCATGCGTACACGGTTAAAAGAGGAGGCGTCCGGCATACAGCAATACGGGGCAACCACCCGCATGAGCATGCGCAACTCACTGACGCTATCTGCCGGTGAGGTAGCAGAAAAAATCAACCGTGGTGAACCGTATGTTATCCGATTAAAAGTGCCGGCCGAACAAGTTGTTGAAGTAACCGACTTGATACGTGGGCATGTGAGCGTACATTCATCACAAATCGATGACAAAGTGCTGATGAAGTCAGACGGTATGCCTACCTATCACTTAGCGAATGTTGTAGACGATTACCTGATGCAAATTTCGCATGTGATCAGGGGCGAAGAGTGGTTGCCTTCGGCACCTTTACATGTGCTGCTGTATCAATCCTTCGGTTGGCAACAAGCAATGCCTCAATTTGCACACCTGCCTCTGCTATTAAAACCCGATGGAAACGGCAAACTCAGCAAACGCGATGCCGACCAAATGGGGTTTCCGATTTTCCCGCTGAATTGGAAAGATCCTCACACGCAAGAACTGGCGAAGGGCTTTTGCGAAAGCGGATACCTGCCCGAAGCACTACTCAACTTCCTGGCATTGTTGGGCTGGAACCCCGGCACCGAACAGGAGTTGTTCAGCCTGCCCCAACTCATAGATGCCTTTAGCATTGAACGCATCAGCAAAGCCGGTGCAAAGTTCGATATACAAAAAGCACAGTGGTTTAACCAACAATACCTGCGCACAAAAACAGAAAAAGAATTGTGCCGATATCTGTATGCATCGCTGGGCGAATTGGGTATCGACTGCGAAGAGGAAAAAGCTGAAAAGATATGCCGTGCCATGCGTGAGCGCATTACCTTTCCAAATGATATTTTTGCGAACGGCAAGTTTTTCTTTTATGCACCCAATACTTTTGACGAACAGGTGGTGCAAAAGAAATGGAATGACGAAGCGGTGGCAGTGTTGGCCGCTTACCGCGATGAATTGAATAAATCAGCTACGATCACCGCAGAAAAAGCGAAACTTGTACTGGACGGGGTATGCACAGGGTTAAACACAAGTGTTGGCAAGGTGTTGCAGGCTTTGCGGTTGGCCATCACGGGCCAGGGCTCTGGGCCTGATTTGATGTTAACGATTGAGATCCTTGAGCCTAAAGAGGCAGCAGCACGATTGGATTTTGCCATTCAGAATATCCGGGCGAAAAAATGAGCAAGCGCACCAACAAAACAACCAAAATCAAGCCGAAACCCCGCGTTCACAGCGAACTGAGTGGACTTGAAGTCTCTATCAACCCTTTTGGCGAAATTCAATCAAGCATGAACATCGAAAGAATCAACAAATTTTTGGACGAAAATGTAGACGATAAAAAACTGCTGGAAAAAGAAGAAAAAGAAAGGATTCGCAACGCAAAAAAGAAGAAATAACATGCCAAACTCACATGTCATCGACTACCAGATCAAGGGAGAAAGCATTCAAATTGTGGAAGTAGAACTCGATCCGATGGAAACGGTAATCGCGGAAGCCGGTGCCATGCTATACATGGAAGATGGAATCTTGTTCGAAACAAAAATGGGTGATGGGGCAGATCCTAAACAAGGGTTGTTCGATAAACTGCTGTCTGCCGGCAGCAGGTTGCTCACTGGCGAGTCGTTGTTTATGACACATTTCACAAACCGTGGAAATAAAAAATCAAAAGTTGCTTTTTCGGCTCCCTACCCCGGCACCGTTATCCCCATGGATTTGTCAACTTTTAAAGGCAATGAATTGATGGTGCAGAAAGATGGCTTTTTGTGTGCCGCGTTTGGCACAAAACTCTCCATTGCTTTCAACCGAAAGATTGGGTCGGGGCTGGTAGGTGGCGAGGGTTTCATCCTGCAAAAGCTACAAGGAGATGGCAAAGCATTCGTACATGCCGGTGGCACCGTCATCGAAAAAACATTAAATAATGAGACCCTGCGCGTTGACACGGGATGCGTGGTGGCTTTCGAGGCGCAGATTGATTTTGACGTTGAGACCTCGGGCAGCCTCAGGTCGATGGTTTTTGGAGGCGAGGGTATTTTTTTAGCTACCCTGCGTGGCTCAGGCAAAGTATGGCTGCAGTCAATGCCCATCCGAAAACTAGTGCAGGCATTGGCTCCCTATGGAAGCAACAGCCGTAAAGAAGGCAGCTCATTATTGGGTAACTTATTGGAATAACCTATCGAAAACGGGGGATAACAGCCGGCACGCGCTTGCGGTATTCAACATACGCCTGACCCATTTGTGCCAGCAGTTTCTTTTCTTCCCAATAAATGCCTACCGGTAGATAACCGAAAATACAAAGAGCACTTACAACTGATGGCCAACGCACATCAAACACCACAAAGCCCACAACTACCAAAATCAATCCTGAATAAATCGGATGTCGAACTTTTGCCAATATGCCCGTCTGCTGAAAGGTGTTTGGCTCATCTGCCAAACCTACAAACCCTGTAAAACGGTAATTCTTAAATGCGGCCCGCCACACTAACAGTCCGACCGTTGCCAGCAATAAACCAATATACCGTGTCGCATTTGACCTTTCGATGATCTGCCCCGACTGAATGGATGCATTGAAAATCAACAACGCCACTAAACCCACCGTGGCAAGCACCACATAAACCAAACGAAACAACCTGGGCGGCCACCCTAAAAAACTCTTGACCCGCTGTGTGGCAAGGGCTGAATGGACGCCCAAATAAAGCGCCCAAGCTGCTGCCAATAAAATGTAATCCATGGTCTTATAAAGATAGGAATTAACTAACTTGGCCATCGCCTCATTATGAAAAAAATAACAATCGGCCTGATCCGCGAAGGCAAAGTGCCGCCCGATAAACGTGTTGCGTTCACCCCATCGCAAGCGGAAGAAATACAGCAGCGATTTGAGAATGTGAAAGTGATCTGCCAACCAAGCACCGTGCGCTGCTTCCGCGAAAGCGAATATTCCAATTTGGGTATTGATGTAAGGGAAGACCTTTCGCAGTGCGACATTCTGATGGGCATCAAAGAAGTGCCCGTTGATCAATTGATTCCAAACAAAACTTACCTTTTCTTTTCGCACACACTCAAAAAGCAGCCGTATAACCGCAAGCTTCTGCAAGCAGTGTTGGAAAAAAAGATCAAACTCATCGATTATGAAACCCTGAAAGATCACCAAGGCAACCGCCTGGTGGCTTTTGGGAGATTTGCCGGTATTGTTGGTGCCTATAATGGCTTACTCGCCTTTGGCAAACGTTACAGACTTTACGATTTACGCAGGGCATACGATTGCTTTGATATCAATGATCTTAAAATTGAGTTAAGGAAAGTAACATTGCCGGCAGTTAAAATTGTTTTGACGGGGGCGGGCCGGGTGGCACGCGGGGCTATGGAAAGCTTAGACACCGCAGGTGTGCGTAAGGTATCACCCACCGATTTTCTGGCAAATCATTACTCAGAGCCTGTTTACACACAATTGAGTAGTGCCGACTACCACGTGCGGAAAGAAGGCGGCCATTTCAATCGCGATGAGTTTCACCAATACCCGGAAAGATATGAATGTAAATTCAACGCGTTTACAACAGTTGCTGACATATTGTTGGCTGGTGCATTTTGGAACCCCAAAGCACCCAAGCTTTTTGAGCTTGACGACATGGCATCTCCTGGATTTAAAATTCGCATCATCGCAGACATCACGTGCGACATCAATGGATCGGTGCCCAGTACCATCAAGGCCAGCACCATCGTGGAGCCGCTCTACGACTTTGACCCTGTCACCCGCACCACACAACCACCACTGAGCCACGAGCGGCACATCACCGTGATGGCAGTTGACAACCTGCCGTGCGAACTGCCTCGCTCGGCCTCGGAGGAATTCGGGCGTGATCTCATTGACAGAATTTTATTGCCGCTGCTGGGAGATGACCCAGAGCATGTGATTGACCGCGCCACCATGGCAGAAAACGGACACCTGACGAAACGCTTCAGCTACTTGCAAGACTATGTGGATGGACAAGCCTAAAACATTTCTATACAATGTAACAGTGGGTATCGACAAAGAGATCGAAGCTGATTGGGTCGATTGGATAATGACAAAGTATATACCAGCAGTAAATGAAACAGGCTTTTTTACCGATGCCAAACTCTACCGCATCGTTACGCACGATGACGATCACTCAGTTTCTTACAGTCTGCAATTTTTTGCGGTAAGTATCGAAAACGTGGTGCAATATCTGGATCGGCACAAATCGACCATCATCGAAGCGCACCGGCTGCGGTTCAAAGACAAACACGTCATCTTTAACACACTGCTTGAAGAAATTACCTAACGGGCGAGCATCTCCCGAATTTGATCTGCTTCCAAGCTGCAGTTTACCCACTCGTGATCAAAAGAAGCGTTGTATTTTTTATAAAAATTGATCGCTGGTTCATTCCAATCAAGCACCTGCCAAACCAGCCCCGAACTTCCCGCGTCCAGCGTAAACTGCATGGTTCTTTCAAACAACTTTTTTCCGATGCCGGTGCCCCTCTCTGCCTCTTTCACCACGATGTCTTCGAGGTAAACACGCTTCCCCTTCCATGTTGAGTACCGATAATAGTAAAGAGAAATTCCCACGATCAAATCCTCCTTTTCAGCCACAAAAAAACCAAATACCGGCTTTGGGCCGAAACCAT